>NZ_JACIYL010000126.1 GCF_014359955.1 Thermogutta sp.
TGTCCGGCCCAGTCCGTGAACTTACCGCCAGCTTCCTCGACGATGGGTTGAATCGCCGCTGCGTCCCAAATCTCCATGAGCGGGTCCACCATAAAATCGACTCGTCCGGTCGCCACGAGAAGATAGCCGTAACCGTCCCCCCAGGTGCGGGATAGGCGGGTGGCCTCTTCAAGACGATGATAAGCCTCGCGTCGGCCGATTTTGGTGAAATTGGCCACCTCACTCGTGACCCAGGCCGCTTCCCTCAGCGAGCGACACGTCGAAACTCGGGCGGGCTCGGGCGGATTGTCCCCCTGCTGATACCAGGCGCCCGAACCGCGAGCTGCATACACACATTCCCCGGTGGCGGGAATCCTGTCCACACCGAGGACCGCTCGTCCCTGGTACTCCACCCCAATCAGCGTAGCGTACAGCGGAACGCCGTGGATGAACGATTTCGTGCCGTCAATCGGGTCGATGATCCAGCGGAATCCGCTCTGACCGCCGGTGTTGCCCCACTCTTCACCGATGACCGCGTCTTCAGGGAATGCCTGATGAATTTGTTCCCGAAGGTAGGATTCGGCTTCACGGTCGGCCCTGGTGACGGGGGAGTCGTCGGCCTTTCTCTCGATCAGTAAGTTCCGGTTGCGAAAGTAACGGAGGGTGATCTCGCCGGCAGCCCGGGCCGCTTCGATCGCAAATTGCAGGCGACGCTGAATATCAGAAGCTGAAGCCATCACGGTATCCTTGGGTCAATTCACGAGGATGAAATTCCGGAAACTCAGGCCGATCAACGTCCCACGCGGTCGACGGGGAACCAATCGGATCCGCGGCCTTCGTCTTCTCGGTGGACAGCGTATTTCTTATCAATCTTCACTATCAATCCCATTATGGATAAAGATGGGCGGGACTGGGACCACGCCCCCAGACGCGAACGATTTAGAGTAGAATTAACATGACAAGATGCAATTAATCGATGCGATGCAAGGAGCCATCCGGGCTGTCCATTTCTGGATGGCCCTGTTCCCGTAAGCCAACCCTATGAAACTTCCCCCGAGTGGTGCCATCTGGCTGATTCGCATCCGGTGGATCGCGGCGACCATGGTTTTCGTCGCGACAACGCTGGGATATTTCGGTCTTGGGGTGCTTCAGACACCCTACCCCCTGTACGCCGTGGGGTTGGGAATGCTGCTGTACAATGCGATACTCGCGTTTATCGTCCGAGAGGAGAGCCCTCTTCGCGGGTTTCGTCCGGAAGACAGCTTCTTTCTTCAAATCGTGCTGGACCTGGCGGCACTCACTCTGGTCCTCTATTTTTCCGATTTTTGCCACAATCCGTTCGTGGTTTATTACATTTTTCACATGATCATTGCGGGTATGTACCTGCGTGGGGCGCGGCCCTACCTCGTAGCGGGGGCAACAGCGCTAGTCATTGGCGCCGTCATTTTCCTGGAAAGTTTGAACCTGATTCCCCGATTCCCTTTGAGGTTTGGCGGCCGGGAGTTGCCGCCGCTCCACAACCTGGAAGCGCTGGCCCTCTTCTGTGCTGTGGCGACCAGTCTCGGCATGGCGACGTATTTCACGACTTCCATCCGGCGTTACGTGGACCGTGCCCATGCGGAGCTTCGCCAGAAGGAAAAAATGCTGGGCATTGGTCAGCTTGTGGCGGGGATCGCTCACCAGATTGCCAATCCACTGGACGGAGTGCAGAACTGCCTGCGGAGAATCAGCGAGGCCGTCAAAAACGACCCCCGATTGACAGAATACGTCAACATGATGGCGGAGGCCCTGGAGCGGATCGAGCGGACGGCGAAGCGCGTCCAGGCTTTTGCACAACCTCGTGGCCTGGTCCTGGAAAAAACGGACGTCAATGCCGCCGTCGAAGGCACCCTCGCCATGCTGGGTACGCGGATTGGACAGAATATACGTGTGGAAAAGGATCTTCGGCCGGTGCCGCCAGTGCTGGGAGATAAGTACACCATCCAGGAGGTGGTGTTCAATCTCTGCACCAACGCCCTGGCAGCTATGCCCAATGGGGGGACGCTCACCCTCCGCACCAGGGCGCTGGGCACGCAGGACGACGATCAAATGAATTCGGTCGCTATCGAGGTGATTGACACGGGGGTGGGTATCCCGCGGGCTAATCTCGAAAAAATCTTTGAACCGTTTTTTACCACTCGCGCGGACTCCGGGGGTACGGGCCTGGGGCTGGGTCTGTGCCGCATGCTCATCTCCGAAATGGGCGGAAGGATTGAGGTTCGGAGCACCCTGGGGCAGGGAACGACCTTCACGGTCATCCTCAATGCCTATCGTGATAAAGATAACAAGCCCGCGTGATTTCACACGGACTATTTGCACAACAATTTCGTTTGATTGCTGGCAAGGCTGAAAAACCACTATGCGGATCCTGATTGTGGACGACGAGAAGATCAAGCGGGTAACACTGGCCGACGATCTCGCCGCACAAGGGTACGAAGTGGACACCGCGGCGGACGGCGAAGAGGCCCTCGAAAAACTGCGGCAACGGCATTTCGACGTCATCGTTGCCGATGTGAAAATGCCTCGGGTCGATGGCCTGGAGTTGCTTCGTTACGTCAAACAGGGGGAGCAAGCTCCCGCCACAGACGTGATCATGATGACGGCTTACGGGAGCATCCAGTTGGCCGTCGAGTCGATGAAGCTCGGGGCGTACGATTTCATCACCAAACCCTTTCGCAACGAGGACCTGTTTCCGGTTCTCGCCCGGCTAGAGCGCGAGCGCGGTCGCCGGAGGGAACCACGGCCGGCGGAAACCCCCGAAACGGAGGACGTCGATCAGCTCGTGGTGGGCCAGTCGGCGGTGATGACGCGGGTCAAAAAGATGATCGAAATCTGCACCCGCACCGACGCCAACGTCCTCCTGTGTGGCGAAACCGGTGTGGGGAAGGATTTGATCGCTCAGGTGATCCACCGGAAATCTCACCGCCGAGACCGCCCCTTCGTGAAGGTGGGCTGCACCCTTTTCCCGGCCCATCTCATTGAAAGCGAGCTGTACGGACACGAGAAAGGCGCGTTCACCGGAGCAGATCAGCGGAAGCCCGGCCGATTTGAGATTGCCCAGGGAGGCACGCTGTACCTCGACGACGTGGACGATATCCCGCTCGATCAGCAGGCCAAGTTGCTCCGCGTCATCGAGGAGAAGGTTTTCGAACGGGTAGGAGGCACTACGCCCATTCATGCTGATGTCCGCATTATTGCGTCCACCAAGCAAAACCTCCTGGAAAGAGTCAGCCAGGGCACATTTCGCCAGGACCTGTACTACCGTCTGGACGTGCTCCGCATCAATATTCCGCCGCTTCGAGAACGACGGGAAGATATCCCACTGCTTGTGGAGCATCTTCTCAAAAAGATCGCGGGGGACAAGCCGTTCACTTTGGGACCTGGCGCCATGGAGGTCCTGCAGGAGCACGACTGGCCTGGCAACGTTCGGGAGCTTTACCACACATTGGAAAGAGTCTTCCTGATTGGCAACGGCGAGATCACGGCCGAGCTCCTCTGCTCCGAGATTGCCCAGTTCCCGACGAAAACACCAAAAACCAGTTCGGAACGCGGCGGAATCGCCAATTTTCAAGAGGCCATCAATCAGGCGGAGCGCGAACTGCTGGAGAGAGCTCTTCGGGAAGCGGGCGGCAACAAGACGGCGGCCGCGGCGGCCCTGGGAATGAAACCGTCCACTTTTCGGGACAAACTGGCCAAGCACGGCCTGGGGTGAACCGGACAGCTTCTTCAGCACCGGCTGCGGCGGTCGTTCGGTTAGCCGGACGGCGTCTCGGACGGCGGCTCTGTTGACCTTCCAGTGACGCCTTCAGTGGTCTGTACGAGGGGTGGGAGCGTATCCAAAAGCATGGCCAGATGGGTCAGGTCGGGACAGTACGCCGAATACCGGAGCTGTTGGCGCAGAGACGCGTCGATCGATCGGCCTCCAATCACAAAAAGGCAATCAGATTGGCGACAGTAGTCGAACAAGTCCTGGCAGGCGTCAATGACTTCCTGCTGCGATGCGATGTGAGAAATACTCAGCCAGAATAGCTTGGGATGCCAATCGGCGATGGCCTGGCGGAGTGTAGGAGCAGGGAGATTGGGCCCTAGGAACCTGGCGCGCCAGCCCTTTTCCCTCAAGACCAACTGAACCAGTTGGGAGGCCAGGACGTAATGGTCCTGACTCAGAGCGGCCCCAATCGCCAGCGGCTGATCCAAAGTTTCCTCTGGGAGAGTTGACGCCATTTCGGCGAGCACTTCCGAAACAATACAGCACGCTACCCTCTCCTGATAGATTTGGAGCGTTCCGCATTCCCATTCCTGGCCGATTTGCTCGAAAGCCGGGGCAATGATACGGTCGGCAATTTCAGCGAAAGAAAGGCCCACGCAGCGAAGCTCGTGAAGGATCACCCGGCAACGGTCGGCTTGGGCGGTTATCAAGGCCTGAAGTAGCTCCTCTTTGGCCTTTTCGAGAACCCTTTGCCCTTGACCAGAAAAGGCAGGCAGTCCAAGCGCCTCCGGGTGCCGCAGCGGTAGATTCAGTTCCTTCAAGACCCGCAGGGCTTCATGGAGTTGAATGCGGCGGTGTCCGCCGGGCGTTCGCGCGACGGGCAGCAGGCCGCGATCACACCAGCGTTTCACGGTGGACTCGCTGACACCAGCGGCGAGGGCGAGTTGTTTTGGAGTCAGCAAAGCAGTCATGTGAACGATTTGAACGATCCACAAGCAAACCCATACTTCTTATCAATCCTATCCTCAGTTTCTCGTCCTTTGAAGAGATCCTTGGTTTTTCCCCGATTTCACAGCAATTCCGCGGCGGAGCAAAATTTTTGCTCTTGACCCCTTGCCCGGACAGTTTGACCCGTATAAACTGCATGTGAACGAAATGAACGAATTGTATTCGTTCAGAAGGCACGCAAGGGGCGTGCCTCAGAGGTCCGTAGGTTCCTTCAATCTAAGGAGGTTGTGTGATGCGTCGGTTTCCGATTGCTGTTGTCGCGGTGGCCGTGTTGCTCGGTGGGTTCGGTCTGGTTCAGATGAGTCGGGCTGAGGAGGTGGCCAAAAAGGACATCGTGGATGTGGCGGTTGAGGCCGGGTCCTTCAAGACCCTTGCCAAGGCGCTCGAGGTTGCTGGTCTGGTGGAGACCTTAAAAGGCAAGGGACCGTTCACCGTGTTCGCCCCGACGGATGAGGCGTTTGCCAAGTTGCCCAAGGAAACTCTGGAAGCGCTTCTGAAGGACAAAGCGAAGTTGACGGCGGTGTTGACTTACCACGTGGTGGCTGGCGAATATCCGGCGAACAAAGTGGTGGCCAGCAAGAGCCTGAAAACGGTGCAGGGCTCGCCGATCAAGATCACCGTGACTGACGCCGGTGTGAAGGTGAACCAGGCCAAGGTCGTGAAGACTGACATTCGAGCCTCCAACGGCATCATCCATGTCATTGATGCCGTCATTCTGCCGCCGGAGAAATCTGAGTCGCACGCTTCTAGCTGCGGAAATATGAACTGAAAATCAGGCCTCCCCCAAGGTGGACTGACTCCCGTCCACAATTCAATCTTACCGCGGATCCGGAGAGATCGGGCCTTCAGCTCCCCGACTCTCCGGACTATCGTTTCGTGGAGCGATGGCTTCCTGGTAGGCGCAAAAACTTTGGCCATTATAAGAGGTGACCGACTTATGAAAACCCTCATGATCAGAATTTTATCCAACATCTTTGCGTTCCTCGGATTAATGCTCGCCGGTGCAGGGGGGCGTGGCGCGGAGTTCCCTGAACATCCGCTGTCCAGCGACTACAGGCGAGCGGCTGATGAATTGGCGGAAGCTCTGCAGGATGCAAAGCCAAAAGTCCAAGAGTCGCTTCTGATTGAAGCCATCGAACGCGCCGCGGCTTGTTTGCCGTCGGACTCGTATATCGCCGCACGATTGCGGAACTTGAAAAGCCGAATGGCCGCCGGCGGTGATCACTCCGAAATCCTCTCCGCACTGCAAAACATTGTTGAGGACCTGCGATTCCGTCCTTTAGCGGAGGCCGATTTGCCGGTTGGATTTCCACCGTGCACTCCTGTGGGTGAGGTGGAGGTCAAGCGATACCCCGGCTATCGGGCGGCGGTTACCCGCAACAACGGCACGGCATTCTGGCGACTTTTTGCTCACATCAAAAAGAACAATGTGGCCATGACAGCGCCAGTGGAGATGACCCTCGAAGAAAACGGGCAACGGCCGGTCCTCATGGCTTTTCTTTATGAACGGCCGGATCAGGGCACTGCCGGCGAGGACGGTACCGTGGAGGTCCGCGATTTACCAGGCGGTTGGTTCGTGAGTACCGGCATCAGAGGCCCCCGATCGAATCAGGCCCTCCAGCTTGCCCGGCAGCGCGTGGAAGAGTGGGTGGGGCATCACGGGGATAAATGGGAGATCGCAGGACCACCACGGCTTTTGGGTTACAACAGCCCCTTCATACCACGCGACAAATACTACTGGGAGTACCAGGTACCGGTGCGCGAAAAGTCATCAGCCGATAACTGAGGGGGTTCCCGGCTTTTGTATCCACACTGACTCCATTTTGAAAGACACAAACCTGGGGACAAACCGCTGTCCCCAGGTTCGTTGTTCAAATTTGGCAAGAAGCGTGTTTACGCTGCGCTGATGTTACGGCTTTCACTCACACCTGGTGCAGGGCCTCCACGACCAGGTCGCCGACCTGCGAGGTGGTGTAACCCATCTTTCCCGCGGCCTGGCTTTTCATCTTTGTGCCTGTCACAATCTGGATGGCCTTGTTGACCCGTTCCGCTGCTCGGTCGTGGCCGGTGTGTTCGAGGAGCATCCCGGCGGCCGCGATGGCTGCAATCGGGTTGATCATGCCTTTGCCGGTGTACTTGGGAGCACTGCCACCCATCGGTTCGAACATGCTTGTGCCGCCCGGTTCGGGATTGATGTTGGCTCCTGCTGCAACCCCCATTCCTCCCTGGATGATAGCGGCCAGGTCCGTGATGATGTCCCCGAACATGTTCGTCGTCACAATGACGTCGTAATACTCGGGGTTCTTGACCATCCACATGCAGCATGCATCGACGTGGTTGTAGTCGGTTTGAATGTCGGGATATTCCCGGGCCACTTCCTGGAAGGTGCGCCACCAGAGGTCGTGCCCGTATGTCAACACGTTTGTTTTGGCGACCAGAGTGAGCCGCTTCTTTTTGTTGCGTTTGCGGGTGTATTCGAAGGCCCAGCGGATGCACCGCTCACAACCCTTGCGGGTGTAAATGGCAGTCTGGATCGCTACCTCGTCGGGAGTTCCCTTTTTCAGGAAACCACCGATACCGGCGTAAAGGTCTTCTGTATTTTCTCGCACCACCACAAAGTCGATATCGTCGGGGCCCTTGCCCGCTAGCGGTGTTTCCACCCCGGGGTAAAGTTTCACCGGGCGGAGGTTGATGTACTGGTCGAATCGGAATCGCAACTGCAGGAGAAGCCCACGTTCGAGGATCCCCGGAGGCACGTCGGGATGACCGATGGCCCCCAGGAGAATGGCGGGAAAGGTTTTCAGCTCCTGAAAAACGTCCTCCGGAAGGACCTCTCCCGTTCGCAGGTAGCGCTCGCCTCCCAGATCAAATTCGCGAAGTTCGAGCTGGATGCCCTCGAGTTGGGCCACTGCTTTCAACACCTTAACAGCCTCGGCCACCACTTCGGGGCCCGTCCCATCGCCGCCGATGACCGCCACTCGCAACGGGTTGATTGGATTCGTCATAGGTTGTCCTTCCGGCCAAACTCAGTTGTCTGTCGAATTGCACCGCGAACCGTCGATTTTAAATAAGAGCCGAAAAAGAGAAAAGTCACTCGTCCGCGTCGGCGAAGTTCACCCACCGTGGAGGCGGATAGCAAGGTGGGGCCGATTCATGAATTGCCCCTCCAACAGGCCTGGCTTTGGGTGTTTCACGGATGTTAACAAGTCCACATGGAGCAGGCTGGCGTCGCCATCGGCCGAAGAGCGAACGATTCGGCGGGCCTTTGCCGGCTGACGACCATTGTTCGAACTGACCTGATAACATGGATCGACTGAGGCCCCTGGGGTGAGTTCACTCGGGGACCCGCTGTGGTCGCGGTCAGTCCAAAGCCCGTGAATTCCAGGCTGGAACCTC
>NZ_JACIYL010000127.1 GCF_014359955.1 Thermogutta sp.
GCTTCACAACCTTGGCGTTGGTCCGGATGGAACCGCGGCGACTGGTGGGGGTGGAACTCGACCCTTCCATCCGTGCCATGGAAGAACGCGCTCCACGGTGCGCTTTTCCGGCATTGGATGAACCATGGCGCTTCATCGGGCACGACAGGCGTGCCCCTCCGACCTTTCGGCGGGATCTGCTGGTCAGGGTCCGCTTATCAATGCTCGATACTCCATTTGCTTTCAGCGGGCACGACAGGCGTGCCTCTCCGTGCTTGTCGGGCACCGGAAGATTGGTGGAGCGGATAGGTCAGCAAATAGGTGAACAACCGGGCCTTTCCGAATCTTGACAGAAATGCGAATGAGGGATATTGTGGATATCGCTTGTCCGATTTATCCGGGATTTGGCCATGTTGACGAAAACCACCATTTCCGGTCTGAAAGCACTGGTGTTTCTGGGACTGCACCCAGATCACCAGCCTGCCTCTCCGCGGGTGATTGCCCAGGCTTTCAATGAGTCTCCCACCTATCTGGCGAAGGTCCTCCGCCAGTTGGTCAAAGCGGGGATACTCAAGGCGCAGCGAGGAGTGGCCGGGGGAGTTTCCTTGAATCGTTCGCCAGAACAGATCTCGCTTCTCAGCATCGTTGAGGCCTGTCAGGGCGTGATTCTTGGCGACTTTTGCCGGGAAACCGACGACCTCTCGCGTACATGCGCGTTTCATCAAGCGGCCGCCGAACTTCACCGGGCCATTGTGGGCGTTCTTGCGCGATGGACGCTGGCCGACATGATCAAACGGCCCTGCCCCGACCCGTCGCTCCCCGAGAGGGAGAAATGCTGGTTATGGCCTGGCATCGAGATAGTGGAGCTCGTGCCACCGGAAAAGAAAGAGCGGCCGTCGACGCCTTCGCGATCTCGTCCCGGTCGGATGACGAAGGCTGGAGAAGCGCGGGGACAGGAGGTGTAGCCTTGCAGCCAACACTCGCCGTTTCCGTACCGGGTGCCGACTACCACCGGCAGCTCATCGCGTGTCAGGTGGCCTGCCCGGTCCATACCGATGCCCGGGGATATGTCCGCGCCATTGCCGAGGGACGTTATGAAGAGGCATATCTCATCGCTCGAGGTCCGAATCCGCTCGCTTCGATTTGCGGGCGGATCTGCGGGGCGCCGTGCGAGGCGGCCTGTCGACGCGGACGTGTTCCGCGAGTAGACGCCGATGGTCATTTTGTGGCCGAGGACCGCCCCCTTGCAATTCGTGCGCTCAAACGATTTGCCTGTGAGTCAGGCGGTTGGGAAAAGCGAGATCCAGTGGATTACTGGAAGAATCTTCGTCAGGCAGCCCCACCGATTGCGATGGATGCCGAGGAACTGGCCGCGTGGATCAAAGCGGAGGCGGCGGGCCGGGTCGAGAAGGCCGCCGGTCAACCCGTGGCCATCGTCGGCGGCGGCCCTGCCGGACTGGCTGCCGCTCACGACCTGGCGTTGATGGGTTTTCGGCCGGTCATCTTCGAAGCCGAACGCATTCCGGGGGGCATGCTGGCACTGGGAGTGCCCGCCTATCGTTTGCCGCGCGAACTCATCCGCTGGGAAATTTCGGTGATTGAAGCCCTGGGTGCAGAGCTGCGATGCGGGCAGAGCGTCGGGGAGCATGTTTCCTTCGCTCACCTGCGGCGCGAGTACGCGGCTGTTATCCTGGCCGTGGGAGCCAAGCGCGCCCGACGATTGGGAATCCCCGGCGAAAACGGTCCTGGCGTGTATGGCGGCGTTGATCTGTTGCGCGCGGTGGCACTGGGAGAACCCTTTCAGATCGGTCGCCACGTCGTGGTCATTGGGGGTGGCAATGTGGCTTACGATGTGGCGAGAACTGTCCTGAGACAGGTTGCCTGGGATACCGCACGAACAGCCGCACGGATGGAACCCGGCACCGGCGTCAAACTGGTGTCGCTGGAGACCCTCGAAGAAATGCCGGCGGATACCCAGGAAATTCTGGAGGGCGACGAGGAAGGGATCGAACGTCTGGGGGGATGGGGTCCTGTGGAGATCGAGCGCGGCGCCAATGGGGAAGTCACCGCGGTCGTCTTTCGGCGATGTTTGCGAGTTTACGACGAAAACCGTCGCTTCGCACCTCTTTTTGACGATAACGATCGGATACGTATCCCTTGCGACACAGTTCTTCTTGCGGTGGGGCAGGCGACCAGCCTCGATTTTCTGGCAGAAGGTGGGGAAGACATCAAGCAACACCGTCCCGGCTGGCCGGTTGTGGATCCGGAGACCCTTTCCACAACCGCACCGGGGGTTTTTGTGGCGGGCGACCTTGCGCATGGGACAAAACTTCTCATTGATGCAGTGGCCTCGGGGAAACGTGCCGCCCGCTCGGTGTATGAGTACTTAACCGGCCGTCGCCTGGTTCCCGAAGCGACAACCGTCTTTTTGGAGGAGAAACGCTATCGGCGAGAACGCGGGTACGAGGGGGTGCGACGACAGCCGATCCCCACCACTCCGGTTACAGAAAGGCTGAAGAGGTGGGACGTTCTAGTGGAAACAGGATACGACGCCATTCTCGCTCGGCGGGAAGCATCACGTTGTCTGGATTGTGCCGTTTCCCCGGTTTTCGACGGATCGCGCTGCATCCTCTGCGGTGGTTGTGCGGACGTCTGTCCCACCCGGTGTCTCAAGCTGGTGCCGCTCCAGGCAATGGAGCGCAACGAAGAACTGGCAAAACTTGTGGCGGCACTGCTGGGTGAAGGAATCGATTGGACCCAGCAAAGCGCGATCCTCAAAGATGAGGACCGATGCATCCGTTGCGGGCTGTGCGCGGCCCGGTGTCCGGCTGACGCGATCACGATGGAAAGGGTCTGTCATCAGGTGGAGTGGAAGACGCTATGAAAGACGATCACACGACGGTGCCCTCGCGGCTCGCTCCTGAGCCGGTACCACGCAGGGATTTTCTTGGCTTGTCGGCCCTGGGAGCCTTTGTCAGCGCGCTGTTTCTGGCATTTTTGGGTATCATCCGATTGCCACGGGTCGTCGTCTCGGCGTCCCCATCGCGGAAATTTCGCGTGAAGTTACCCGAGTCACTCCAGCCAGGTGAGCCCTTTGTGCCGCCCGGTCGCAATGTTGTGCTGTTCCGCGATTCCGAAGGTGTGTATGCCATCTCACTGGTATGCACACATCTGGGATGCATCGTGAAACCGAGCCCGAATGGTTTCGAGTGTCCCTGTCACGGCTCGCGATTTGCGCCCGACGGGCATGTGATCGGAGGGCCTGCTCCCAAGCCTCTTCCCTGGCTGGCGGTTTCGCTTGAGGGTAACGAAGTGTGGGTGGATGGCAATGTGATCGTTCAACCCGGGACTAAGGCACGAGGTTGATGCGTATGGAGCCCAGACAAGCCCCCCTCAAGGAATTGTGGTCCCATTTGCGGGAAACGCCCCGGCGGTTCAAGGAATCCGCCTTCCGTTCCGGACCGCCTGTGACCGATCGGGCACGTTCAGAATTCGTCTTCAACAATCTGTTTCTTCATATTCATCCCGTTCGCGTGCACCGCTGGAGTCTCCGGTGGCGTACAACCTGGGGACTTGGAGTGGCCGTGACTGCGGCGTTTCTTCTGACGCTCATCACGGGTGTGTTATTGATGCTCTATTACAAGCCGTATCCGGATGTCGCCTATCAATCGATTAAAGATATTCACTATGTCGTTCCTACGGGACGGTTTATTCGCAATATCCACCGCTGGGCGGCCAATTTGATGGTGGTCACCGTATTCCTCCACATGGCACGCGTCTTTTACACCGGTGCTTACCGTTACCCGCGTGAGTTCAACTGGCTGGTAGGACTGGGACTTCTCGTTTTGACACTGGGACTATCCTTCACAGGGTACTTGCTGCCCTGGGATCAACTGGCCTACTGGGCGATCACCATCGGTGCGAATATCGCTCAATCGCCGCGGGAACTGACAGATGCCCTCGGCATCACGCCCTACTTCGATCCGGGCGGCTGGATGAAAACGCTCCTGCTGGGCGGGCCCGAGGTGGGAGATGAATCGCTGATCCGTTTTTACGTGCTGCACGTGGCTGTTCTTCCGCTAGCGTTGGTCGTTCTGATGGGCGTTCATTTCTGGCGAATTCGCAAAGACGGGGGGCTGGCACGGCCTGAAGATGCCGATGCGCTGCTGGGACCTCCCCGCGACCTTTACCCGGTTTTTACGGACGCCCCCACCAAAACGTATCACCTGGCCGCGATCGTTCGGGGTCGCTCACCCGCGGTGAACAGAGGGCCGGAAAATACGATTCCTTCCATGCCGCATTTGTTCTATGCCGAATGTGCCGTCTTCATGTTGACGGTTTTCCTCACCGTGCTGGCTGCCATCTTCTGGAACGCTCCGCTCAAAGAAATCGCCAACCCGGCGGTGCCGGAGAATCCAGCAAAGGCTCCCTGGTACTTTCTGGGAGTGCAGGAGCTCGTGTCTCATTCCGCATTCATGGGAGGTGCCGGAATTCCCCTGATCGTCATCGTCGGTCTGGGACTGATTCCATTCCTGGACCGCGAAACCGAGGGAACGGGAAGATGGTTCGGTGGCCCAGGCGGCCAGCGTCTCGTTCTCGTGTCCGCGGTCTTCGGATTGCTTTCCGTCATCGCTATTGAAGCCTTCGCCATTCAGTTTGGCTGGCTCCGGCAGTGGTTCCCGGATATCCCCCAATTGATCATCACCTTCGTCAATCCGGGCACGCTGTTGGTCGTTGTTTATGCGATATTCTCGCTGGGGATCGTCCACCGCTATCGTTCTGCCCGAGCCGGTGCGGTAGCACTTTTCACCTGCTTTCTCTGCGGATTTGTCGTGCTGACGATCATTGGTGTTCATTTTCGTGGACCAAACTGGGGATTTTACTGGTCCCCGGCGGACTGGCCGAAGCATTGATCGCCTATGGAGACAAAGAATAAACACCTGCTGTTGTGGTCCAGTCTGGGGGTCGTGGTGGTCCTGCTGGCGGCTGCCCTGGAGGAAAATGTGCTGCGCCAGTGGCGACGCCTTCAGGCGGAAGTGGCGGCCTCGGATGGACCTTTTTCAACCGGAATTCGGCAGATCGTGGCAACCACGACTGGTACCATCGACCGCTGTACCACCTGCCATGTAGGCATGGATCCCGCCGAACGTCTGGCGGGTTTGCATCGACTCGCGCGTCCCCATCCACCCGTTCCCCACGATCTTGGACAGTTTGGATGCACCGTCTGCCACGGTGGACAGGGACGAGCCACGGAGAGTGCTGACGCCCATGGCGACGTGCCCTTCTGGCCGGAACCCATGATCCCAGTCCGATTTGTCGAAGCTGGCTGCGGGACCTGTCACACGCAGGTGGGCGTCCCGACACTGGAACGTCTGGCTCAGGGTCAGGCTGTTCTGGAACGTTCTGATTGCTTGAGCTGTCACCGTCTGGACGGACGCGGCGGAACAATCCGGCCGGCGGGTGTGGGCGGCATGGAGGGCCCCGACTTGTCTGTCGTTGGACGACGCGGGTTCGCCCCGGACTGGTACGGAGTCCATCGGCAACGGGCACGGGAGAACAAGGACCCGGTTTGGCGCGATTGCATTCCCGACCTATCGCCCGACGAACGCCAGCTCCTTGAAGAATATCTGCACACTCGGGTGGGAACGCCGAGCGTGGTGGCGGGCCAGGCGCTCTTTCATTCGCTGGGTTGTCGGGGATGTCACAAGGTTTCCGGCGTCGGTGGGACCGAGGGCCCCGATCTGACCTCCATCGGCCTTCGAGATCCCGCCCGGCTGGACTTTACCAACGTCCCAGGCCCCCACACGCTGGCCAGTTGGCTCTCCGCCCATACGCGGGATCCTGCCAGGATCGTGCCGGGCTCGAAAATGCCGAAATTCTTCCTTTCCGACGAGCAGGTGGAATCGCTGACGTACTATTTGCTCTCTCTGCGAAGAGATCCTTCCAAAAAGCGGGCGGAGCCGATCGACCGGACACTTGTTGAACGCATGCAGCGCCGGGAATTTGCAACCGATGGCGAAACGCTCTTTGCCGCATTTTGTTCGGGTTGCCACGGTCCTCAGGGAGAAGGACGGCGATTTCCCGGCCAGCCGCCCGCGCCAGCCGTGGGCAATCCCGACTTCCTTGCTGTAGCCGACAACGCCTTCTTACTGGCCACGATTCGAGATGGACGCCCAGGTCGGCGGATGCCGGCCTTCTCGGATGCCGAGGTTGGACTGCAACCCGAGGAAATCAATTCTATTGTGGAATTTTTGCGAAGACGAACACCACCGCAGCCTCTGCATTCCGAGCGGCGCTGGGTTACGGCAGACGCCGCCCGCGGACAGGCACTTTTCGAACGGTGGTGTGCCGGCTGTCATGGCAAGGACGGCAGCGGCCCAGAGGCCCCAGCACTCAATCATCCCAATTTGCTGAAGACGGCAAGTGACGACTTTCTCGTGGAAACGATCCGCCGAGGCCGACGCGGCACAAATATGGAAGGTTTTGCTTTGCCGTCCCTCAATCACCCCGTGCTCCCTGATCAGGACATCGAAGCGATCGTCGCCTATATTCGCACATGGGAGACCGCGAAATGAATGGTCGAGAATTATCGCGTCGTGATTTTCTTTCCATTCTTTCTGGAGCCGGATTTGCCGCTTTTGCCCACTCTATCAGCCGGGCGTGGCAACTGGAAGCACTAGATAATCCGCTGGCGAATTATCCGAACAGAAAATGGGAAGACGTCTATCGCGATCTCTGGAGATTTGACGAATCATTTACTTTTACCTGTGCGCCGAATGATACGCATAATTGTCTTCTCCGGGCGTTTGTTCGGTCCGGGGTTATTGTGCGAATTGGTCCGACCATGCGATACGGCGAGGCGGAAGATCTCGACGGCCGTCGAACGACTCATCGCTGGGATCCGCGGATCTGCCAGAAGGGATTGGCGCTTCCCCGACGCTTCTATGGCGATCGCCGCATCACTCAGTGCATGGTGCGGGAGGGATTCAAGCGCTGGTACGAGGCCGGATTTCCCCGCGGGGAAGATGGACGTCCCCCGGCGGAGTATTTTCAGCGCGGCCGCGACAACTGGGTCCGTATGTCGCACGAGGAGGCGGCCACCATCGTGGCGGCAGCGCTGCGGAACATAGCGGAGACCTATTCCGGCGAAAAGGGCCAGAAGCTGCTGACAGCCCAGGGCTACGATCCGGTCACCGTCGAGGCCACCCAAGGGGCGGGAACCCAGGTTCTCAAATTTCGGGGCGGCATGCCCTTGCTGGGCATCACCCGCGTCTTTGGGATGTATCGGTTTGCCAACTCTCTTGCTCTGCTTGATGCGGCCATCCGTAAAGTGCCACCGGAAAAGGCCCTCGGCGGCCGCGGTTTCGACAACTACAGTTGGCATACCGACTTGCCGCCAGGTCATCCCATGGTCACTGGGCAACAGACGGTGGAGTTTGATCTGTCTGCCGTCGAACATTGCAAGACGCTCATCGTGTGGGGCATGAATTGGATCACCACCAAAATGCCTGACGCGCACTGGCTTACCGAGGCGCGACTCAAGGGCGTGCGGGTGGTGGTGATCGCCTGTGAATATTCAGCGACGGCTTCCAAGGGCGACAACGTCATTGTGGTTCGCCCCGGCACGACACCGGCACTCGCTCTGGGACTCGCCCATGTCATCGTCAAGAACAAGCTCTATGACACTGACTATATCAAACAATGGACCGATCTCCCCCTCCTGGTCCGGATGGATACTCTTCAGCGTCTCCGGGCGCGTGATGTTTTCGGGGATCCCCCTTCCCAATTATCGAATGCGACCAGGGTGCTTGCCTCCGGCGAAAAAGCCCCGCCCCCGGGACAGCAGGTCGAGATGCTGATTCCCGAAAAACTCCGAGAGGAGTGGGGCGACAGTGTCTGGTGGGATGCTGAAAAGGGAGCTCCCCGCCCCACTACTCGCGACCAGGTGGGGAAATTCAACAACATCAATAACGCCCTTCTGGAAGGCTCCGTGCAGGTCAAGCTTCGCGATGGAACGGTCGTCACGTGCCGGCCGATCTTCGATCTCATCCGCGAATATCTGCTCCATTTTGATCCCAAAACCGTGGAGAAAATCACGTGGGCACCGGCCGAAGCGGTAGAAACCCTGGCGCGGCACATCGCGGCGGAG
>NZ_JACIYL010000128.1 GCF_014359955.1 Thermogutta sp.
TTGGGGAAGAAGTGACGTCGGTCTTATGATGCCTGCAGCGGAAACAAAGATTCGCTTCATCGACCGGCTGGAGCAAGCGGTCAGGCGACGGGGAACGCCCGCTCTGGTTGGAATCGATCCCCATTTGGATCTTCTCCCGCCCAATGTTCTGCCGGCCGAAGGTCCCCAGCGACGGCTCCTGCCGAGACAGCGTCTGGCAGCGGCGGTGCGGGAATTCTGCGCGGGCGTGCTGGACGTGATCGGCTCGATGGTGCCGATCGTCAAATTTCAGATGGCGTTTTTCGAGCAGCTCGGTCCGGAGGGCATGAGTGCTCTTGCCGAACTGGTAGGACACGCCCGAAGGTATGGGTTGCTCGTGATACTGGACGGCAAGCGGGGTGATATCGGGAGCACCGCTGTCGCCTACGCGGAAGGGATGCTGGGCCCGGCCCCTGTCAGTTCCTGGGGCGGCGACGCAGTGACGGTCAGCCCCTACCTGGGGGAGGACAGCCTCCAGCCCTTTATCGAAACGGCGGTGGCGCGGCAGGGCGGCGTGTTCGTGCTAGTCAAGACCTCCAACCCCGGGAGCGGACTGTTTCAGGACCTCATTGCCGAAGGGATGCCGCTGTACCGTCACGTGGCTGCTTGGGTCGAGCAGCAGGCTGCGCGCACCAAAGGACGATGCGGATACGGGGACGTGGGGGGAGTCGTGGGGGCCACCTTCCATGAGCAGCTCGCGGAACTCCGACAGGTGATGCCCCACACATGGTTTCTCGTTCCAGGTTATGGAGCCCAGGGGGGCACGGCCAGGGATGTCGCCGCGGCATTCGATCCCGCTGGACTGGGGGCCATTGTCAACAACTCGCGAGGCATCCTCTTCGCGTATCGCCGACGGGAGTTCGAGCGTTTCGGACCGGCCCGGTGGCAGGAGGCAATTGAGGCGGCAACCCGGGAAATGATCGATCAGCTCCGGACCGACACTCCCGCCGGTCGGCTGACCAGTCGATAGAATCTCTCACCCCGCCAGCGACGGCGAAATAACCCGTCCAGATGAATGACCCAGATGTCGAGACAACTCGGGATCAGGAGGCCGTCTCGATCGCTTTCGGCTCCCACTGGAGGATCTCTAACTGGCCGTGGCGTGATTCGGCCTTCCACAGATCCCCCAGGGGTGCGTGGGTAATCAGCCGCTTGATGATGCTCGCCATCGGCTCAGCCACGATCAAACCGACGGTTTCCCCCTGGTGCCGCCGGTGAAGCCGCCGCAACCAATCCATGACGCGTGTCTCGGCCTCTTCGATGGTCTCCCCTTCCGGGGGGCAGATGCAGTCGGGGATTTCCTGCCATTGACGGTAGATCTTGGGTTGCCGGGTGCGAATTTCCTCGATCTTCATCCCCTGCCACAGGCCGTAATCGAGGTTCCGCAAGGCGTCAATCTCCCGGGAACGGATATTCAGGGCTCGGGAAATCGCCTCCGCTGTTTCGACCGCGGGTCGGCAGGGGGAGTGATACAGGGCATCGAAATGGATGCCGGCGGCCTGGATGGATTCCACCTCCTTGGTCACTTCCGCGAAGCCCTGAGAGTTAAGGGGGATATCCAATTGTCCCCGGACTCGTCCCTGAACGTCGTAATCGGTCGCCCCCGGACGGATCAAAACTATTGTGATCATAATACGACCTTACTTTGATGATCCTTCACCAAGGCGGCCAATTCCTGGTATCGCTGGGAGTAATTGTCGTGCCCCAGCAATCCTGTGCCCACGATGAACATCGTGGCGCCGGCCTCGGCACACTGACCTATCGTCTGTCCGTTCACGCCTCCGTCTACAGAAATCATCAAACCTTCTGGAGCCAGTTGGCGCAGTCGGCGAATTTTGGGGAGAACTTCCGGACGGAAGGACTGGCCCCCAAAACCCGGCATAACGCTCATCACCAGCACCAGTTCGCAATCGTTCAAATAAGGAATAACCGATTCCACCGGGGTCGGCGGATTGAGCGATACACCCGCACACGCCCCAGTCCGGTGAATCATTTCAAACAAAGGTCGGGGATCGGGAGCCACCTCGATGTGAACGGTCAAATAGTCGGCCCCCGCTTCCCGAAAGCGTTCAATATGCGCTTCAGGGTTGGAAATCATCAAGTGGACGTCCAGTATCAGCCGGGTGGTCCGCCGCACCGCCTGGACGATGGGAATGCCGAAGCTCAAATTGGGCACGAAATGCCCGTCCATGATATCCAGGTGCAAAAAGCGTGCCCCTGCCGCCTCCAGCCGTTCGATTTCCCGGGCCAGATACCGAAAATCGGCCGCCAAAAGCGACGGTCCGATCATCACACGCCCAGCCTGATATTCGTCAAAAAGCGGCGAACGAGCAATCATTGATCCATGCCGCAACCGGCCCTGAAAAGTTTAATCCTTCTGCTCCGGTTGACCCCTGACCATATAATCCCGTCATTTTGCTTTGTCCACCCCGATTTTCAATCCTCCATTCGGCGGGATCGCCACCACGCACATTGGACCCGTCCACGCGTCCCCGTTCCGACAACCAGTGACACCATCTCTTTGCTTTTTAACAACTCACACCGGCATATGGACTGTCATTCACGCCTCCCGACCTGCGATTGAGCCGGCATCTCCGCGTGAACAAGCCAGTTCCCACTTCCTCATCGCGTCAAGCCTCAGCCCCGTTGTTCTTAGTCAGACTCTTGCCGAACACCCCACGCCGGTTGTCAGTGCTTGTTCCTCCACGTCGTACGTTCTTCCCGCGATGCCCTGGCGCCATCGGCGTCGGGCCTCCTCGGCCAGTTTCTGCCCCCACGGGGTGGGATACACCCCTGTAATGCACGCCCGGCAGAGATCGTTGGCGTCGATACCGATCGCCCGCGCTACGGCCTCCACCGGCAGATAGCGGAGCGAATCCGCTCCCAGATCCCTGGCCATTTGAGCTTGAATTTCGTCGGTTAATTCGCCGTTTTTCAGATATTTAGGGGCGAAGAGCTCCCCCATTGAGGACATGTCAATCCCGTAAAAGCAGGGGGAGATAATTGGAGGACACGCCACCCGCACATGAATTTCCGCCGGTTTTCCCAGTTCCCGCATTCGGTGGATGAGCACCCGCATCGTCGTCGAACGAACAATGGAGTCCTCCACGAGAAGAACGCGCTTTCCTTCCAATACTTCGCGCAGTGGGGTGTATTTGGCCCGGGCTTTGGCGTCACGATTGAGGTTGCTCTCGATAAACGTGCGCCCTGTGTAACGGTTGCGGATAAGCCCCTCCACGCAGGGGACCCGCAACACATAGGCCATGGCGTCTGCGGCGGCCTTGCTGGTGTCCGGCACAGGGACGACGATCGTCTTGCCGTCATCGACGGGCACCGTTTCCAGTCGGGCTAACTCTTCACCCAGCGCTTTGCGCGCGAGGTACACACTTCGCCCGTCGAGCGTGCTGGCCACATTGGAGAAATAAATCCACTCGAAGAAACAATGGGCACGATGCGGTGCCGTGGCAAACTGGACGAATCGTATCCCTTTTTCCGAAACGATGATAGCTTGCCCGGGAGCCACCGGCTTGATCATTTCCGGTGCAAACCCCAGATTCAAGAGGGCCACGCTCTCACTGGCCGCGGCGAAGAGTGATCCATCGCAGGCCCAGCTCAACGGTTTAAAGCCCAGGGGGTCCCGCACGACCATGAGTTCCCCCAGGGCGTTGAGAAACACCATGCTGTAGGCCCCGTCGAATTCCCGGGGAAATGCCCGACACACATCCGCCAGGTCCGGAGCGGGGTTCGGATTGAGCTCCCGGCACAGGACGTGCATGATCACTTCGGTGTCCGTATTGCGGACCAGATGGTTATCCTCATCCCGGAGCAGCCGTTCGCGGAGTTCGGGAAAATTGGCGATCTGGCCGTTGAAGGCGAAACTGAACCATTTGTGCTTACGGATGTGATGGCGCTCAAACGGCTGAGCGTAGCTGGGGTCGTCCTTGCCGCACGTCGCGTAACGGACATGGCCGATGGCCGCCCGCCCCGAAAAATTTTTCATCAATTCCTCAAATCGATCGCGCTGGGAAAGCGCAAAGACCTCCGCCACCGTTCCCACGTTCTTGTAGGTGAGGAGTAGGTGCGAATGGCGGTCATTAAACCGGGTGATTCCCGCGGCAAGCTGCCCGCGGTTCTGGATGTCAAGCAGCATGCGGGGTATCAGAGTCGGTGCGGAATCGGGCCCTTCGGGACAAAGAGGGCTGACTGTGTCGCAGGAAAAGTGATAAACGGCGACAACACCGCATTCTTCGGCTAAATCACGCATAGCTCTTTCCCAAGAAAGAACACCGAGGCGACTTCCCTGGCCGACGAGACATCGGAGCATCAGCAGCCGCCTCTGTGATACATTCTAAGACGCCTTGCCCACGGATACAACGAGCAGGATGGATTCGTTCGATCCACCCGCCCGATGACGTCACAATCGCTCACGTACAGCGGTCACCGTGGAATGCCTTGGAGACTGCGGGGGTGACCACCTCACTCGCAGGTAGGAGGATTTTCAATCTTGGCCGCAAAACGTCCGGCGTTTGCTCGCAACGTCCCAGCCCTGGTCGAAAAATTTCTGGTTTTTCGTGCAGCGCGCTGGACAGAAGAGTCACCGCAGGTAGAATAACACGAAATGCCTCCGGGAAGAGCAGCGTTGCCGCCGAGCCACCCGGTAGCGAACCCCGTGGCGGGGCAGTATGTCTTGGTATCGTGTAGATCGATATGCGGGAGGAGAACGATTCTCATCCGAAAAGGTCTCAGGAAGTTTTTCATCAAGAGAACTCAAGCGAGTGTCTTTGCGACAAAAAAGGGGGGCTCCACCAGTGCTCAGGTAGCCTTGCCACCATGGGACATTGATTGTCCGTGGCATTTCGAGTCTCTCTCCGATCTGTCGGATTTCCGAGAGCGAACCTTTGCAGATGGCCGAATTGTCATCTCTTTGATGGCGTCCCGATTGTTATCGAAAATGGGCTTCGCACGTATTAGTTTGGATGAGTCAATAGGGGATCACGGAAACCATTGCGCGGGGATCAGATTGCTCACCGTTTGAAGGACATCGTTTGCCCTCTCCTTCTGGATCCGTTGCCGACAGTGGCCTGACGCTTTGCCTGAATGGTTCTTTTGTCTTTCTGCCACGGCAACCGGCTCGCCGGGTTTATCGGCGCTGAATGGTTTTGTCCTGCCTGAAGCCGTTCGAATCGGCAAACCTGCTGCCGAACCCAGGTGGCCGGGTGAATGCCTGCGGTCATTTGCTGAGAGTAGCTGACAGTATTTGCAAAGTGGGCAAGTCGTCTTTCGTATTCAGGAAAGACACGTGATCGAGGAGAAGTCCCATGAAGCGTCCCAGAAAAGTCCACAAAAAGTGCCGCCCTCTCGCTCGTGAAGGCCGCGATCTGGCGCGGATCTGGTGGGATGCCGAGGAAAATAAACTCTGCTGGTTTACCGAGAGAAGCCACACCTCCATCAAGTCCCCGGAACAGCTTCAGTGTCTGGCCGAGGGATATTCCGGCGTCCTGGTTTCCGGTGCGACGGATCAATGGCCGGCACGCTTTGCCGCGTTGCAAGGCCTTGATCCAGACCGCGTGCGAATCGTCCTGGTCCCGCAGCAGACCCAGCGCAGCCGTTGTTCCGGAGAGTCTGACACCGACGAGGGTGATCAGAAAAAGGTCTTTGTGCGCAAGGTGGTCAAAGACTACGACGTTCCACTGACCATGCTGCAGGTGGCGGTCTTCTGTCCGCAAAGTCCTCTCGATCCGGTGGCCACCTTCTCCGGAACCTGGATGGGTCAGTTCCACAAGTTCTGGGACATTCCCATCACCCGGGAAACGGCGGAATTCTGGGCCCGCGTGGGTGACGTTCATTACTGGCTGGCCCCGCCGGACGCCCTTCCGCCCGATCTGTCCACTCCCGTGGAGCTCCACGAAGAGTGCAAAAACCCGTCTTGGGAGCAGGAGGACGCGAACGTCAAGATTCTCGCGTTTTTCTTTGGTCCGCCGAAGAAAAAGAGCCGCCTTCCCGTTCTCAAGTGGCCGCTGGGACGGGTGGCCGCCAGCATCATTGCGCGCCGCTCTCAGCGCAAGCTGCTGCCGCAGGCATGGGCGGGCTCGCCAGACGCGGAGGCGGTTCTCCGACAGATTCTCGAGTCGGCGATGCAGTCTCTCGGAGATCCGCGGGCATGGCTGTGGCGGGGACTCCTGAGAACGTCCGTCGGGGAGGTCAATCTCGCCTATACCGAGGCCGTACTGGCGTGGGTTCTTGCCCGGTTGGTCCATCCTGAGTTGTTTCCCCCGCCGATCGCCTTGATCGATCCACCCGCCGTGGATTACTGGCGCCAATATCGGGACATGGACCATCCTGCGGCAGACTGAACTGCTGTGTCAGTGGCGGAGCACGTGGGGGCGACCACTCAGTCGCCCCTGCGCCGGTTTCCAGCGTTCATCTTCTGGAGTGCCGCCCACTGGTGGATGCGATCCCAGACGCAGCTAGCGGTTCCCCACTTTCAAACCACGCGTCGCGTCGGAAGTCCGGTTTGGAGGGGCAAAAACGGTGACGGCTCTACCTCAACGGTGTCAGGTCAACCGATCAGACCGCGGTAGGGGCGCTTCGTGCATCGCCTGCATATGGCTACGTGCTCAATCCGGTTCTGGTAGGGGCAATTCATGAATTGCCCCAACCAGGGCTTTTGACGCTCACATATCCAGGCGTCGGCGGGACCTGCTCGTCAGGTCCGCATACTCGGAGGGACGTGCTTGTCACGTCCGCTTCTCGGCGTTGGACAATCCATTGCCTTTCGCCGGGGACTCAAGTCCGGCGTGGAGTGCGGCGATTCATCGCCGCTTTTTGGTGAAGGCTCTAGCCTTCATAACCTTGCCGTCGGGCAGGACGGAATCGGGTGGTCGGTCGCGGTGGAACCCGCCCCTCCAAGGCGTCCGGTGGACGCGGCCAGCTTTCACGTCGACCGTTCAAGTGCCTTTCCCGGAGGCAATTGTGATGCGTGGCCCGGGGGACCGTGACCTTGACGAATTTGTCCCGGTGACATAGGCTTGAAGTTGACGGGGATGGAGTCCCCCGTTAAATGCCCTATCGGGCTGATGACTCCTACCGCGCAGGCATTTGCACGGCAGGGGTCGCAGCTCGCTCAGCCGACCCGCTGCACAAGCGGGTTTTTTGTTTTCTTGCCCGCGCGACAGTCTCCAAAGTTCGTTGCAGGTACAAGGGTGTGCTCATGGCTGTTGTGGAAAAGCTGTTTTACCTCGCTCTCGCAGGGGCACTGGGCACTTTGGCGCGTTACGGCCTGGCCGGCTTCGTTCACCGTCTCAATGGGGTCAGTTTTCCCTGGGGTACGGTGACGGTGAATATTCTGGGATGTTTTGTGGCTGGATTCGTATGGAGTCTTTTGGAAAGCCGCTGGGTTCTGCCTCCGCATCTCCGGGTCGCCGTGATGGTGGGCTTTTTCGGAGCTTTCACCACCTTTTCCACTTTCATGCTGGAAACCACGGAACTCGTGCGATCAAGCGAATGGCTCCTTGCTCTGGGGAATCTCGTGCTCCAAAATGGCCTGGGGTTGATGGCCATCGTTGTGGGGGCCTTTCTGGGCCGCATTCTGTGATGTGACGGAGTCGATGACAATATGAAACTTCCTTATGAGGCCTATCTGCTGCGGATTTTTATTGGGGAAAGCGATCGCGTGGGAAACCGACCGCTCTATGAGGTCATCGTGGAAGAGGCCCGCCGTCGCGGTCTCGCCGGCGCTACCGTGGTCCGAGGCTTTCTGGGCTTTGGCGCCAATAGTCGCATCCACACCGCCAAGATCCTGCGCCTTTCTGAAGACCTTCCCGTTGTTATCGAGATCGTGGACGCAGAAGAAAAAATCGAGCCATTCATTCAGGAACTCGATGGCATGATCGAGGAAGGTCTGATTACGCTGGAAAAGGTACGGGTCATCGCGTATCGCCACAATAAGCAGGAAACGTCCTGACCTGCTCCTCTTATAACAGGGGCACCTCCAGGGAAAAAGCTAGCTCTGCTCGTCGGCGGTTGGCCTCTCCCAACTCGCCAGAA
>NZ_JACIYL010000129.1 GCF_014359955.1 Thermogutta sp.
GGCTGCGTTACCAAACAGGTTGCCCGATTTTCTGATTTCCCGATCACCCGAAGGGTCACAGTCCCGTCGGCGAGAACGACCCGATCTCCCTCCTTCAATGCCGAAATGACCGCGGGACAGGAGACGGGCAGTTCGGTGGGCTGCTGGGGGGGTTCCTCCATCACGAATGTGACCTGCATTCCCGGTTGGCATTCCAGCGATCCATTTTTCAGCTCCCCAAGCCGAATCTTTGGTCCGCCAAGATCAACGAGAATACCAAGCGGGGTTTTGAGGTCCTGCTCGATCTCTCGGATCCAGTGGACCCGGGCGTCGTGCTCCTCGAAGGACCCGTGGGCCATGTTGAGTCTGAAAACGTCCACACCGGCTTTGACGAGAGCTTCGATTTTGTCTCGTCCGTGCGTGGCTGGCCCAAGTGTGGCGACAATCTTTGTCTGGCTTGGCCGACGTGGGACGGCAGGGAGTTCCATTGGATCAGTCCAAATTTGCGAACAACGTAACAATCACTAACCCATTTTGACGCCTTTCAGGGAGCGGTTCCCAGTGTGATGCATCATAACTTGTCTTCCAAGTTGCTAACAGGGTTCCCCGTACCGCAAGTTGAGACGTTCTCTCAATCATGGTCCTTGGGAGGGACGCGCTTGTCGGGGCGGTTTTTCCGGAGGGGCCTGCTCGTCAGGTCCGCCATTCAGCGTTGGAAATTCCATCCCCTTCCGCTGGGCACGACAAGCGTACTCCTCCCAAACATTTCGGAGGGATGTGCTTGCGACGTCCGCCGTTTAACGTTGGATTTTCCATTGCCGTTCACCGGGCACAACAAGCATGCCCCTCCGAAGCGTCGGAAAGTCCGATCGTTCATACCAGATGGAAACGACATAACCGGATCGAGGCAACGAGCAATTACTTGCGGCTATCCTAGTGGCAGGTTATTCTGAAGGGGAACAATCCTCGGTGTTCCCACCATTTTGGTACACCATCGGCTGTCTTTTTCCTTTACTGGTAAAGGAGTTGCGTATGAAGTTGCCTCACGCCTCGCGACGGGATTTCTTGAAATGGTCAGCGGGACTGGCGGTCACTGTGCCGCACATTTGGGTGAGCCCCTTTTCCTGGGCAGAATCACCCAACGAACGCTTGAATGTGGCGGCAATCGGAGTGGGTGGCCGTGGCACGGACATCGGACGGCAGGCAGCGCAGCTTGGCAACATGGTGGCCTGTGCCGACGTGCATCGCCTGAATGCCGAGAATTTTGCCAAACCCTATGAGGGACGTTGCGCTGTTTACAAGGATTATCGCGAGATCCTCGATCGCAAAGACGTAGATGCCGTGACGATCGGAACTCCGGATCACTGGCATGTGAAGATTTCTATCGACGCCATGAAGGCGGGCAAAGACGTTTATTGCGAAAAACCCCTCACGCTGACCATTCAAGAAAGCCAACTCATTTGCGAGGCGGTGCGACGCACCGGTCGCGTTTTCCAGGTGGGCACGCAGCAGCGCAGTGAATTCAACAGCATGTTCCTCAAAGCAGTTGTGATGGCGCGGAGCGGCCGATTGGGCAAGAAGTTGCGGGCCATCAGTTCTGTGGGGCAGGCCACATCGGGTGGACCCTTCCCCACTTCCGAACCGCCGGAATACCTCGACTGGGATTTCTGGCTGGGTCAGGCCCCCAAGGTGCCCTTCTGTGAGAACCGCATCGGCTGGAATTTCCGATGGTGGTTCGAATACTCCGGCGGCCAGGTGACCGACTGGGGTGTCCACCATACGGACATCGCCATTTGGGCTCTCGGCGGTGAAGACACCGGGCCCATCGAGGTAACCCCGGTCAGCTTCGAATTCCCGCTGGGACGGGAATTGATGCTGGAAACGCTTCTCGGCAAGCGGCGCTGGGAGGACCTGCCGGTCGCTTATAACGTGGCCAAGACCTTCGAGTGCGACATGGTTTTGCCCAATGGAAATGTGGTGAAGCTTCTCAGTGGCCCAAACGAGTTGATCATCCAGGGCGAACTGGGCCGCATTCGGGTGAATCGGGGAAGCCTCACCGGGCGACCAATCGAAGAACTGACAGAAGCTGACAAAAAGTGGCTGGATGAAGAGGTCCGCAAACTGTATCGCGGTAAGGAGCCGGGCAGCCACATGCGGAATTTCTTCGAATGTGTGAAAGACCGGAGTTTGCCCATTTCGGATGTTTTCACACATTGCAACGCGGTGAATGCTTGCCACATGGCGAACATTGCCATGCTGCTGAATCGCAAGGTGAAGTGGGATCCGGAGAAGTATCAGTTCGTCGATGATGAGGAAGCCAACACGCTGACCAAGCGCAAGCAGCGCGAGCCGTACACCATCACCTTGTGATCGCGGGGAACTGGACGGCTTTGCCCGAGGCGTCCTCGGGCAAAGCCTGCGCAAGTTCTGCAATCGGCCCGTGTAAAATGTCCTTCGCAGGGGATACGGTTCCGCCCGAACCGTATCCCCATTGTGTTCAATTGTCTTCAATATTTGAGATACGCTCGAAAATAGCGTCGTTCGGTTGACGAACACGGTGAGCCCCCGCCTCAGATTATTTCTCGTGTTGCATTGAGGGGTTTGAAACATCTGACTACAATCGAGCCAAGGCACTCCGATTGGTTCGCCTTCCCCGCCGAAATGACGACTTGTGGGCCCATCTGGAGGAGACTTTCCATGCTTGCACGAAGACTGTCCCGTCGGGATTTACTGAAAGGTGCCGCTCTCAGCGGGGGACTGGCTGTTCCTTTGCTCTGGCTTCCCAGGCTTGCCCGAGGAGAATCGGCGAACGAGACGATCGGAATCGGGGCGATCGGAGTCGGGGGGCGCGGATCGGGAATCGGGAATGAGGCTGCACGCTTCGGTGTGATGCTCGCCTGTGCTGATGTGGACAGAAGTCATGCCGAAAGATTCGCCTCGCGCTTTGGAGGCCGGTGCGAGGTGTTTACAGATTACCGTCGGGTGCTCGATCGCAAAGACATCCACGTGGTGACCATCGGAACACCCGATCACTGGCACACCAAAATCGCTGTGGAGGCGATGCTGGCGGGGAAGGATGTGTACTGTGAAAAGCCGCTCACGCTAACGATCGATGAGGGCAAAATCCTGCGGCGGGTCGTGGCGGAAACAAAACGGGTCTTTCAGGTGGGGACCCAGCAGCGGAGTGATCGCCGTTTTCTCCAGGCTGTCGCGCTTGCCCGGAGTGGCCGCCTCGGAAAGCCCCTGACCGCCACCTGCTCCATCGGGGCGGGCCCAAAAGGTGGCCCCTTCCCCACAAGTGATCCACCCGCGACGCTGGACTGGGATTTCTGGTTAGGTCAGGCCCCACTCGTCCCCTACACCAAGGAACGCTGTCATGGAACGTTCCGATGGTGGTTGGAATACTCCGGAGGAAAATTCACCGACTGGGGGGCGCACCACGTGGACATCGCCCAATGGGGCCTCGGATGCGAACATACAGGACCCATCGAAGTTGAAGGACATGGGGAATTCCCCACCATTCCCCAAAATTTTGATCCGGTGGCATTCTTCGCGGGAAAGGTCAAGCTGCCGAACGCCTACAACACGGCCACGACATTCCGGTGCACGCTCAAATTTGCTAATGGTGGAACGATCATCGTTCAGCACGGTCCAGATAATGGCGTGTGGTTTGAGGGACCCGACGGAAGAATTTTTGTGAATCGCGGCAGAATCTCGGGCAAGCCAATTGAGGATTTGACCAAGAACGAGCAGCAGTGGCTCGAAGAAGAGGTCACCAAGCTCTACAAAGGACGGCAACTGAAGGGGCACATGGCCAACTTCTTTGAATGCGTTCGCGAAAGAGCCGAGCCGATTTCGGATGTGGCCACGCACCATCGCGAGCTTTCATCCTGCCACATGTGCAATATCGCAATGCTGCTCAAGCGAAAGCTGCGATGGGATCCGGAAAAGGAAGTTTTCGTCGGCGACGAACAGGCCAACGCTCTGCTTTCCCGCCCGCAACGAAAGCCCTACACGATCGAGGTGTGAAACCCCATTGGGCGGCGAGCAGGAATGGCGGTCCAGTCCGCGTGAGAGACAGGACAAGTCGCTCGGTAGAGGCTGAGTGCGACCCTGGGCTGCCCGGCGCGCATTTCGGAGACGGGTGTTCGCCGGGCAGTTTTTCCGCCTGCCCTGGGCTTTGCCCCGACTTCGCGTATCATCAAAGAGGGAACCGGCACGAAAAACGGGGCTGCGTCTTGCTGCCCATGATTTTTCGGCGTTTACTTACATTTTTGGGTGCGATGATTGTCCGTGAGAAAGGTGTCCCGTGTCGTACTGGAGCAACAAGAATGTTCTGGTGACGGGAGGCTCGAGTGGACTGGGGTTCGCCATCGCGCGCGAATTTGCCAGGGCTGGAGCTCGGGTGGCAATTGTAGGGCTGGAGCCGGCCGGGGTTGAAAAGGCGGCCGAAGAGCTGGGCCGAATTTCCAGTGCCATCCTTCCTCTTACAGGCAATATTTGCGTGGAATCCGACGTTGCCCGGATTGTGAATTCCATCCGGGAAAAATGGGGAGCCCTGGAAGTCCTCGTCAACAACGCAGGTCGTTCAATGCGGGGCACTGTCCGGGACACGACTCCGGACCAATTTCGGGAGCTGATGGAGCTAAACTTCATCGCCCTGGTTCGAATGACCCAGGCATTTCTGGACGATTTGTTGGCCACCCGCGGCCATGTGGTCAACATTGGATCATTGGCCGCCAAAGCGGCCGCCAAATTTGTGGGGGCGTACCCGGCGACAAAGCATGCTGTGGCGGCCTTTTCGCAGCAGCTTCGCCTGGAGTTGGGACGTCGGGGGTTGCATGTGTTGCTGGTCTGTCCGGGACCGATCGCCAGAAGTGGGGACCGCCTCTACCGTTTAGAGGGGGCCGAACGGGTCCCGCAAGCTGCTCGTGGGCCGGGGGCGGGCGTCAAAGTCCGGGCGATCCCGCCCGATTGGCTCGCCAGGCGTATACTTCGCGCCTGTGAAGCCCGGAAGCCGGAGCTGGTGGTGCCGGCTCGGGCGAGGTTGCTCTTCGCCATCGCACAATTATCCCCACGTTTGGGGGATTGGCTTATTGAACGATTCACCCCTCGAGGTGAGGATTCATAATGTCAAGGCATAGCCGAGCTTCACGACGCCGTCCCTTGACAAGTGTTATGGGAAGCGTCACTATAATGTTTTCCGGGCGAAAGTCCCGAGTGATGTCAAAAAACCCGCAAACAGGCAAAATCCACGGTAACCCATCTGGGTGAGGGGATTCCACAGAGAAAAGCGCAGTTCTGAGAGACTGGGTTCAGCATGCCGACAATCAATCAGCTTGTACGCAAACCTCGGAAGCCCAAGAGAAAGTTCAGCAAGTCTCCGGCTTTGGACGGCTGCCCCCAGAAGCAGGGGGTGTGCTTGATTGTGCGAACCATGACTCCCAAGAAGCCGAACTCCGCTCTGCGGAAGATCGCGCGGGTTCGGTTGAGCAATGGGAAAGAGGTCACGGTCTACATCCCGGGCGAGGGGCACAATCTTCAGGAGCACTCCATCGTTCTGGTGCGGGGAGGTCGTGTCCGGGACTTGCCGGGTGTCCGCTACCAGGTTATCCGGGGAACACGCGACTGTGCCGGCGTGGAAGGGCGTCGGCAGTCCCGGAGCCGTTATGGTGCCAAGAAGCCGAGCAAGTGAGGTAGGGAATTTTCCGAGGTGGCATTTTAAGATCGGACAGAAGATATGGGTCGCAAAACAGCCAGTGAAGCGATTCTCAAGCCGGATCCGAAATACGGGTCACTTCTTGCCAGCAAGTTCATCAACTGCATGATGTGGAACGGCAAGAAGACCGTTGCCCAGGCTATTTTTTACAAAGCGCTGGATATCCTGGCGCAGCGGATTCCGGACCGGAATCCTATTGACGTGTTTACGGAAGCCGTCGAGAACGTGAAGCCGAATATTGAGGTGCGTTCCCGACGGGTCGGTGGTGCGTCCTACCAGGTGCCCATGCAGGTCAGTCCCAAGCGGCAGCAATCGCTGGCCATCCGCTGGATCATTCAGGCGGCCCGCGAGCGAAAAGGCAAACCCATGCACGAGAGGCTTGCGGCCGAGCTTGAAGCGGCCTACAAGAAAGAGGGTGCCGCTATCACCAAGCGGGAAAACGTCCACCGGATGGCCGAGGCCAACAAGGCGTTTGCTCACTTCGCTTGGTGAGATCTCCTGGGAAGACGCACACCGCGCCGGACGCTTTCGGTGCGGTGTTCTTTTGCGCAGTGAGTCATTCCTGAAGGTACAGAAAGCTCAGTCAGCACCATGCCTCGCGACATCAAGAATATTCGTAATATCGGGATTGTGGCCCACATTGACGCGGGAAAAACGACCCTTACCGAACGAATGCTGTTTTACGCGCACTTTATTCATCGAGTGGGGTCGGTGGATGAGGGGACCACGGTGACCGATTACGATCCCGAAGAGCAGGAACGCGGGATCACCATCAAGGCAGCGTGCGTCACGTTCGATTGGCGCGGCGTCCACATCAACCTGATCGACACGCCGGGTCACGTGGATTTTACTGCGGAGGTGGAACGCTCCCTGCGAGTCCTTGACGGGGCCGTGGTGGTTTTCAGTGCCCGCGAAGGCGTCGAGGCCCAGAGCGAAACCGTCTGGAAACAGGCGGACAAATACCATGTTCCGCGTATTGCATTCATCAACAAGATGGATCGCGAGGGAGCCGACTACTTCGGGACACTGGAAGAAATCGAAAAACGGCTGGAATGCCGTCCTGTACCGGTCAATCTTCCGATCGGGAGTGGCCCCGCCCACTTTAACAACCCGTTCCGTGGAGTGATCGATCTCATTTCGATGAAAGCCCTTCGGTTTGTGGAAGAAGGGAATCACGCCGAAGTGATTGCCGAGGAAATCCCGGAGGAATTGAAAGAAGAGGCGCAGATGTGGCGCCACAATATGCTGGATCAGTTATCGCTCTACAGCGATAAACTCACCGAGTTATTGCTGGCGGAAGAGCCGATCCCGGAAGATCTCATCCGCTCGGTGATTCGACAGGCTACCATCGGCAATTTGATCGTGCCCATTCTTTGCGGTTCCGCGCTCCATGGAATCGGGGTGCAGCCCGTTCTAGACGCGGTGGTCGATTACCTGCCCGACCCGACCGAGATTCCCCCGGTGGAGGGGACGGATCCAGAAAACCCCAACAAGAAACTCGTTCGCAAAGCCGATCCCAAGGAACCTTTTTGTGGGCTGGTCTTCAAGGTTCAGGCGGACCGCTACGGCGACCTGGATTATGTCCGGGTGTATTCTGGGCGTCTGACGGCCAACAGTCGTGTGCTCAATCCTGGCAAAAATAAGAAGGAAAACGTGCCTCAATTATGGCGCATTCAGGCTGACCGCCGCGAACAGATTCAGGCGGTGGAAGCGGGGGATATCGTGGGGATCATGGGCATGCGGCACTCCGTTACAGGGGACACGTTATGCGACCCCAAACATCCCATCCTGCTGGAGCCCATCGTATTTCCCCAGACCGTTATCGATATGGCCATTGAGCCGGAAACTACGGCGGAGCGGAAGAAGCTCATCGATGCCCTCGAGTTGATGAAGCGGCAGGATCCAACCTTCCGGTACAAAGAGCACGAAGAAACCGGGCAGATTATCATCAGCGGTATGGGAGAGCTTCATCTGGAGGTAGCCGTCCATCGGTTGGTTCGGGAACACAACCTGAAAGTTCGCGTGCAGAAACCACGCGTGAGTTACCGCGAGACGGTGGAAAAGGCCGTCGAAGTCACCGGCGTGTGCCACCGCACGGTGGGCGGCCAGCCGCTCTTTGCGGAGCTCTCCATACGCATGGAACCGTTCGACAAATCTCCCAAACCCGTGGTCGTTGTGGTTGAAAACGCCGAAGGACTGCCCGCCCCATTCCTGAAGGCGGCTCTGGAGGTGCTCGAGCAGCAGGGAGAAGGCGGTGGCCTGCTTGGTTTCCCGCTTATGCACGTTCGGGTGGCTATTACCGGAGCAAAGGTGCACGAGACGGAATCGAACGAACTCGCGTTTCGCCTGGCCGCC
>NZ_JACIYL010000013.1 GCF_014359955.1 Thermogutta sp.
CCCGGTATTGGGCGGGAAGTTGATCCGGAAGCCCTCGACGCATATTTACTGTACCAATACGTGCCGCATCCCTGGACGATTTATCGCGGCATCCGCAAATTGCCGCCCGGGCACCTTGCCGTTTATGAGAACGGGCAGTTGACGGTCCGACCTTACTGGACGCCGGACTTTTCCCACGAAGACCGCCCCGACTGGAAAGATGCTGTCGAGCAGGTGCGAGAGCTCCTGCGACGATCGGTAGAGTTACGGCTGGAAGCCGAGGTTCCGCTGGGGGCGTTTCTCTCCGGCGGCATTGATTCCACGATCGTGGTGGGGCTCATGCAGCAACTGGCGACCGAGCGGGTGCGGACCTTCTCTATCGGCTTTCCCGTGGCCGAGTACGATGAAACGCGCTATGCCAGAATTGCAGCGGAATCCTTTCACACTGATCACCGCGAATTCTGTGTGGAACCGGACGCGGTGAAGATTCTCCCGCAGTTGGTCTGGCATTACGACGAACCCTTTGCAGACAGTTCTGCCATCCCCACGTGGTATGTGGCCGAGATGACCCGGCAACACGTGACGGTGGCCCTGACCGGAGACGGGGGCGATGAACTCTTCGGTGGTTATCCGCGGTATTGGGCTATTGCCCTGGCGGAAGGTATTCATGGGCTTCCATTCTGGCTCCGGTGGGTCTTCCACGAGCGCTTGTGGCGCTGGGCCTCGCAGGCGCGGCAGAAGTCCTTCTGGGGCCGGGTCCGACGGTTCACAGAGGCGCTCCACCTGCCCGTGGGTGAACGGTATCTCGAATGGATCGCGATTTTCAATAGCTGCCGCCGCTGGGCGCTGTACACGCCCGAATTTCAGGAGTGTCTGGCGATGGCCCATCCCGAGAAATTCTTTCTGGAAACCTATTCTCGGGTGGCCGGGCGCGATGTGATTTCGGCGATCAGTTTGGCCGACCTGTTCACGTATTTGCCGTGCGACCTGCTGGTCAAAGTGGACATCGCGGCCATGGCGCACAGTCTGGAGACGCGGCCGCCGTTTCTCGATCATCACCTCGTGGAATATGCGGGAAAACTGCCTGGCTCGTGGAAAGTCCGCGGCAGGCGGGGTAAACGCATTCTCCTTGAAGCGTTTAAGGACCTCATACCCCCGGCCATTCAAACTCGCGGAAAGATGGGATTCGGTGTGCCGCTCGATCACTGGTTTCGCGGGCCACTGGCCCAACTGGCCTGCGGACTTCTTCTCCATCCACGGACGATTCGACGGGGGTATTTTCGCCAGGAGGCCATTGAAAGGCTGCTCGAAGAGCACCAGCAAGGGCGGTGGAACCACAGTTATCGCATCTGGGCGCTCCTTTTCCTGGAATTGTGGATTCGCCGCTGGATCGACGGGGAGGAGTCACCCGATCTGCAAAGCTTGTTGATTCCGGCCAGTCGAAGTCTCTAACGCTGCCTTGCGGGAAAGCGGCCATCGTCTGCCGATGGGTGCGCTTCCCCGTTAAAATAATCTCCAAGCGGCAAGCTGCGGAGGTTGGCGGTTGATCGGAGTGCAACGATCGGCCGTCGTTCCAGTTTTCACACAAGGTTGCGGTTTTGGAAAGATGGGTGGAATAACGGCACTTTCGAGGCTGCCGTCCGAGGATCGAGAGTTATCAGCGAGGATCGGAAATCGCCAGTACGGACTGGCATTTCTGGCCGAGAGGCTTTCAAAGAAAAACCCGTTGCCAGCAGCAAACCGGATTTCTGTTCACAGCCCGGTATGCTTTGTGTCCGAGAATAGTGTTGGCACGTCGTTTTGCCTCAAACGGCGCCAGTATTCTTCGGTCCCCGGAAAACGATTCAGGGAGGGCGCACGATGGCTTATGTGAGAAACGACCAGATTGTCACGGTTATCCTGGCCGGGGGGAGAGGTTCGCGACTGGATCCGCTGACTCGCGATCGTGCCAAGCCTGCCGTGCCGTTTGGCGGGGCTTATCGAATCATCGATTTCACCATGTCGAATTGCCTCAACAGCGGACTGCGAAAAATCCTGATTTTGACGCAGTACAAGGCGATGAGCCTGGATCGCCATATCAATATGGGCTGGCAAAAGTATTTTTGCCGAGAACTTGGGGAGTTCGCCGATGTGGTGCCTCCCCAGCAGCGGATCGACGAAAACTGGTATCAGGGGACGGCGGACGCGGTCTATCAAAATATTTACGCCATCGAGAAAGAGCAGCCGGAATACGTCGTCATTCTGGCCGGCGACCATATTTACAAAATGGACTATCGTAAATTCGTTGATTACCACATCGAACGGGGGGCTGATGTCACCATCGGGGTTCTCAAGGAGCGGTGTGAACTGGCCAGTCGCCGTTTCGGGGTGCTCCAAGTGGACCGAGACAACCGAGTGATCGGCTTCGAGGAAAAGCCGGAGCATCCCAAGCCGATCCCCGGCGAGCCGGAGTTCTGTTACGCTTCCATGGGGATTTACGTATTTCCGGCGAGATTCCTTTTCGAGGTTCTGTGTCGGGACGCCACACGGCGGGGAAGCACCCACGACTTCGGACGCGACGTTATTCCCTCGCTCATCGACGAAAACCGCGTTTATGCCTATCCGTTCATGGACGAAAACCGCAAAAAGAACGCCTATTGGCGGGACGTGGGGACTCTCGACAGCTATTACGAAGCCAATATGGATCTGGTGGCCGTCGAACCGGAGCTGAATCTCTACGACGAGATCTGGCCCATCCGCACTTATCAGCCCAATTATCCACCGCCGAAGTTCGTGTTTGCTGATCCCCAGCGCCGCGGTCAGGCCCTCGACAGCATTGTCTGCAACGGAACGATCGTTTCCGGCGGGACGGTCATTCGCTCCATTTTGGGGCATCGCGTCCGCATCAACAGCTACGCCTGGGTGGAGGACTCCATCCTTTTTGCGGGGGTGGAAATCGGCCGACATTGTCGCATCCGTCGGGCCATCATCGATAAGGGAGTGCGCGTTCCGGAGGGAACCGAAGTCGGGTACGACCCCGAAAAAGACCGTGCCCGAGGATTCGTGGTCACGGAAAACGGCGTCACGGTCATTGCCAAGGCGGAGACGTCGGGCGAACTCTGGGACCAGTCCGTTTCGTAGGGAAGGAGCGCAAAGAAAAAGCCCCCGGAATGCAGTGTCCCAGGGGGGAGGACATAAGACTGTTCCGGGAGCAAGTGGGAGGTAGTTCCTTTACCCGCCGTTACGCCGTCCCTGGCCGAGCGGACATAACCCGGATGCGAATGCTGCCATCCGTGGCTTGCCTGTGCTGGGAACTTGCCACCTGCTGAGCACCTTTTCCTTACTAGTGGTCAGTTTCCCGTCAGGCTACCCTTCACATCAGGGAATGACACCTCCCGCTAAATGATCAACAGGCGTAAGTTACCAAGAAAAAGTCCCGGGGGTCAAGGGCAAATTTTGCAAGGCAAAGCGGGAAGTGACGGGAGGTTGCAGGAGCATGAGGCCGGTCATTACCGTTGACCGCGATGCGCAGTCTTTTGGGAAGTCACTTCCCAGGCCCAGGCGGTTCGGGCGGGAACAGTGACCGGAATTTGCACACCGGTAGGGGAAGTTTCCATGGGTACAGTGGGCGCTGCTTCCACCGGCGCAACACAAAGGGCTGTGTCAGACGGAAATGCGGGCGCGAGATCCGCGATGAGCGTGGTCGTTACCGGTTCGTCACTCACATTGACGGCGATGACGACCACCCGGGATTTGCTGGGTTGCCACCAGCAGCCGCTGAGAAGCGCATTCGTGGCGACCCACCGGGTGCCATGCCATTGCCAGTCCGCCTTCACAGTGGGCAATGGCCGATCAGATTGTGGCGGCCTAAGCATCCGGCCGGCATAGAAGTATTCCCGTAAGAGCCATCTTAACTGCGCCAGTTGTTTGAGAAACTCCGCGTTCTCTTTTTCATTGACGACGGCCGGTGAAATCCAGCCCAACTGTTCACCGAATACAAGCTGCTGGGCTGCCCGCATGCGGAGCGCGAGGTCCCGGGTGGGACCGCCCCCGTAGGCACGTCCGAACATCTGAATGGTGCCCCCGTAAACGGCGGGAAAGGCGGGAACCTGGCCGTCGTATTGCCAGTGCCAGGTGAGATAGCCGTCCATCCAGCGGATATACGGCTCGCCGTTGCATTCGGTGGTGAGCATGCAATCGGCAGGTTTGTCCTGACGAATTTTGTCGAGGAGTTGCCAGTATCCCTCCGTCCACCAGTGGCCACCCCCGAGTGGATGGCCGTGCGCGGGGTCGCAGCACAGCGTGGGAGCGGCCGCCGCGATCTGATCAATGTACACGGCGTCCACTTTGAATTCGCGGAAAAGGCGGAGGACGATCTCCCGCACAGTGCTCTGCCACAGTTCGGTGGTGGGGCACATCACGGCAAGACGGACCGGTGAACCGTCGCTTTCTTTGCTGCCGTAGCTTTCGATGAAGGGCTCGTTCTTTTCGTTTTTGGTGGCCGCCGGAAGCGCCCGACGCGTGAACTGCCAGTCTTCCAGGCCTTTGTCGCGAGTGTCCCAGAGACGCCCATTGATGTAGGGCATGACATGAACTCCTGTCTTGCGGAGCATTTCCACGCCGGGAAGAAACTCGGGCTTGGCCGGAAAGTAGTGGGGGTAGTCGTTGTCAAACGGATTCATGTGCCAGTTGTACCAGTGAACTCCGCACGGGACGCCGAAATATTCGGCGAAGCGGTTCGTTTGTTCAGCGCACTCACCCGTGGGTCCCCCATAGAGGGCCCACAACGGCAGTTCCCGCATCCACAACGGGGTATCTTCGCGGCCGCCGTCACCAAGCTGTGGATACCAACGGGCTTCGCGAACGACCCATTCCCGATATATCTGGGAAGCATCGTACCAGTCCCCCCGCAGAAGTCGCCAAACGGCCTGGCCCGAGAGCGTGAAATCGTTCTCCGGCTTTCCCATGTCGGGGGCAGGATGCTCGTAAGTCACTCGGAGAAGCCGCAGTTGGGGAATCGTGCGGACGGCTATTTGCTTGGTGCTGGCAAAAGGATCATGCAGCCCGATATAAAGACCAGTTTTGAGGTTTGGCTCATACGCTGCCATAAACTGCATGGTGGTCCAACCACTGGGATAGCGCCCCTGATATTGGAAGTTTTGCGAACACGGATCCGGCGTGACGATGCCACACCCCTGTGGGTAAAGAACGGATCCGTGCGTACCCAGGTCGGAGATCGCAAGTTGGGGGAAAATCACCTCCCGGACACTCCAGGGCGGCGGAACGTGTCGGATCGAGAACTCCCAGGTAAGGGAGGAGGTTGCGGGATCGGCTTTGGCAATGGCCAGCACTTCCAGCGGTGCTCCCGGGAAATCACGCGGCGACTTCCAGACGAGCGTGACGGCCTCTTTTTGTTCCATAGTGACGGTTTCCCAACCCTGGTCCGCATGAAGATGCCGCAGAGGGCTTTCGGGATGGGCGGTGTCCTGGAGAGTGATGTCGAATAGTGGTGATTCCTGGGAGGACGCCAGCAGTCGACCCTGTACGATGTCGTACAGGCCGAGCATCTCCAGACCGTCGTCGGAGCGTTCCAGGATGACTCCCAGTTCACCGACAGAGATCACTGACCACCGCGCGGGCATTTCACCCCTGAGGACCGCGATGGCTTCCTTCAACTTTCCCCGCTTCTCGAGTTCCTCGGCGGCCAGTTGCCACCAGGTTTGCTGGCGTTCCGCCGCGGGCAGGTTCTGATACTTTGCCCGAAGCTTCGCCAGAAGGCCGTTGAGCACCCCTGTGGTGGCCACCACTTCTTCTCTGCGGGGCCAGGCTTGGGAGAGCGACGCCAATTCTGAAACCGCTTTTTCGGTGGGGCCTAACCAGATGACGGCCGATTTTCTGAGCCGTGGCGTGTCCCACCTTTGCCATGCGCGATCTCCGCAGGCCTGGATGTAGTTGCCGTCCTCACCGGGGGCATCGTAAATCAGCACGCTTCCGGCGGCCAGCATGGCCAGGGCATTGTCGTCGCTGATAATCCCCCACTGCGCACCACGATGGCTCTGCTGGGTGTTCGCAAAAGAGCCCTTTTCCATCGGATCGGCCACCGTCCAGTGGGGCATTTCTCTCTGGTTGAATTGCAGCTCGAGAAAATGATGCTCGTTCCAGGGTTGAATGGAAGTCTGGAAAGCAACGGCCTGCACGAGGATCAAAGGCCGGTCATGAAAATAGATCCAGTCGTAAACGGCGAAGGGCCCGCCAGGGGGTGGAGTTGGCTGGGTGGCGCCGTATCGGGCGCGGATTCGGATCACTGTACACAGGGGCCCCTCGGAAAGTTTCGTGATCTCTGCGTGAGGATCGGTTGTCAGCAGGAAACTCCCAAGCTGGCGATCATGCACGCGGTCCGCCCAGCGAGAGACATGAAATGCCTTGGACGCTCCGGGAAAGACGAATTCCACAGGAAATCCGGCCTGATGCTCGAGGTCGCAACGGATGCGAACACCACCGGCCTGGACAGTGCCGTCCCAGGCGGTGGGTAGCGGGGACGGAGTTTCAAAGCGGAGGCGAATGGACCGCACATCTGGGCGGGGCAGACTCACGATGAGCGTGCCGACAAAGTTCGATTGTGCGTCGAAATCGACAGCGGGAATGAATTGCAAGGGTACGGAATCGCCTGTCTTGAGATCACCTCGTAATCCTCGCCAGTCGCCGGGAGTTATGTCGCAGGCCTGAAATGTCGGTGTCAGATTGACCTCGGCAATGACCAGGCCATCTCGAGGGGCTCTATTGATCCGCAAGACCGGCTCACTGGCCGTCAGCCTGTCCGCCGGGAAACCGCCCAAAAGCAGGGCCAGAACCACGCCGCAGAAGATCGCCCTGGATTGGCCGGCTTGGGCGTGACGCTTGAGACGGGACCAGCACAAAAGCGTGTGAACCATCAGGCTGAGGGTTACCTGGCAGGACATAGGGGGCTCCTTGCGTGGGGTTGCCGCGGCAGGGTGGTGGGGCCGCGGCGCAGGGACGCTGTTTCGCACGCTCCCCATGATAGCGTCTGGGTTGCCGCAGGGAAGCCAAGGCCTTGGGGATTGAGCGACCAGGTCACTGCCAGGGCGGGGTTGGCGCGGGGGACGTGAGACCAACCGCCGCTTGAGGCGGTCATCTGATCGGTTGGCCGCCATCCGCCATCACTCGCATTCCTGTACTGCGAGATTTTTTTCGCCGAGGGCCGGAGCCGGGCGATTTTCCCTCGCGGGTCCGGATCAGTAAGCACCGGGTGTGCCGTAGTTGGGGAATCGATCCTGAACGGCTTCGACCTCGAACTCGGCGTTTTCCCGCATGGCCTCCATCGCTTTCACAGCGGCCTCGGCAGCGGAGATTGTGGTGATGCAGGGAATTCCCTGGGCGATGGCCAGGGCACGGATTTGGCCTTCGTCCGTGCGTGCACCTTTACCGCTAGGAGTATTGATGATGAGCTGGATGTCGCCATTGAGGATGTAATCGACGACGTTGGGATGACCTTCCTTGATTTTCTTCAACCGGATGACCTTGACGCCGGCCTGTTCCAGACGGTCCGCCGTACCCTTGGTGGCGAGCAATTCGTAGCCCATGCTTTGAAGTCGCTGGGCAAGATGCACAATTTGATGCTTATTGCGATCGGCCACACTGATAAAAATGCGCCCGCTGCGGGGGAGTGCCGTTCCCGCTGCAATCTGACTTTTCGCATACGCGATGGAGAAATACCGGCTGACCCCCATGACCTCTCCGGTGGATTTCATTTCCGGCCCGAGAACGATGTCCACGCCAAAGAACTTGACGAAGGGGAGGACGGCCTCCTTGACCGACACCCGATTGGGGATGGGCGCTCGCGTCCAGCCCTGTTCTTTCAGCGAAATGCCCACCATCACCTTGGCGGCTGATTTGGCAAGGGGCCAGCCCACCGCCTTCGAGACAAAGGGGACAGTTCGGCTGGCGCGAGGGTTCACCTCCAGAACATAAACCACCGGCTTACCGTCCTCGCGCTTGACGGCAAACTGGACGTTCATAAGGCCTTTGACCTGGAGATCTTTGGCCATCAGACAGGTTGCCTGGCGAATTTCCTCTACCACCGGGCCGGGAAGACTGTACGGGGGAATGGCGCATGCGGAGTCCCCCGAGTGGACGCCCGCTTCTTCGATATGTTCCATGATTCCGGCCACTACGACTGTTTCTCCGTCGGCAATGGCGTCCACATCCACCTCGGTGGCGTCTTCCAGGAAGCGGTCGATGAGGACGGGCTGGCCTTCCGCCGCGTCGAACGCTTCTTTGACGAACCGTTCAAATTGTTCCATGTCGTAGCAGATTTCCATGGCCCGGCCGCCCAGTACGAAGCTCGGACGGACAAGCACGGGAAAACCCACGTTCTGGACGGCGAGCTGGGCTTCGGGCAGAGTTCTGGCCACCGCATTCGGCGGCTGCCGCAGATTGAGTCGCCGCAGAACCTCGGCGAATTTTTCGCGGTCTTCGGCATCCTCGATGGTGTCCACGCTCGTTCCGATGATCGGCATGCCTGCGACCTGGAGGGCGCGGGCAAGATTGAGCGGGGTTTGCCCGCCAAACTGCACGATCACCCCGTCAGCCTGCACACGGTCCTGAATATTGAGAATGTCTTCACAGGTGAGCGGTTCAAAGAAGAGCAGGTCGCTCGTGTCGTAGTCCGTGCTCACCGTTTCCGGATTGGAGTTGACCATCACGCTCTCGATGCCGAGCTCTCGCAGGGCGAAGCTGGCATGGCAGCAGCAGTAGTCGAACTCAATGCCCTGCCCGATGCGATTGGGACCACCCCCCAGGATCATGATCCGTTTTGTGCCAGGTTTTTTGGGCGGGGTTTCATCTTCCTCTTCGTAGGTGGAATAGTAGTAGGGAGTGTAGGCCTCGAATTCTGCGGCGCACGTATCGACGGCCTTGAAGGTCGCCACAATCCCCCGGCGTTTCCGCTCTTCCCGGATTTCCATTTCCGTGCGGTTCCAGATGACCGCGAGCTGCCGATCGGAAAATCCGTACTGCTTGGCCTGGCGGAGCTTTGGCGTGCTGACCTCACTGATGTCGCGGTAGCCGCGGAGTTCGTTTTCCAGGTCGACGATCTCCTTGATATTGTGCAGAAACCACGGATCGATTGAGGAAAGTTCGTGGACCTCATCCACCGACATGCCCGCCTTGAATGCATAACGGATGTACCAGATCCGCTGCGCGTTGGGATGGGCCAGCTTATAGCGGATTTCATCGAGCGTCGGCTGCTGCGGTGTGCCCCAGAGGTCCTTTCCATCACATCCCAAACCAAACGCCCCCACTTCCAGACCGCGGAGCGCTTTCTGCAGCGATTCCTTGAAGGTGCGGCCGATCGCCATGGTTTCACCCACGCTTTTCATCTGCGTGGTGAGTGTGGGATCCGCCTCCGGGAATTTTTCAAAGGCGAAGCGAGGAATCTTGGTCACCACGTAGTCGATGGTGGGCTCAAAGCAGGCCTTGGTAAGCCGGGTGATATCGTTGGCCAGTTCGTGCAGGCGATATCCCACGGCCAGCTTGGCCGCGATCTTGGCGATCGGAAAGCCGGTGGCCTTGGATGCCAGGGCGCTGGAGCGGCTGACCCGGGGGTTCATTTCGATGACCACCATCCGTCCGGTCTTGGGATTGACCGCAAACTGAATATTCGACCCTCCGGTATCCACCCCAATTTCCCGGATCACGGCGATCGCCGCGTCACGCATCCGCTGATATTCCTTGTCTGTCAGGGTCTGTACCGGCGCGACGGTGATGGAATCCCCGGTGTGGATGCCCATGGGATCGAGGTTTTCAATGGAGCAGATGATGACGACGTTGTCGTCCGCGTCCCGCATGACTTCCAGCTCGAACTCTTTCCAGCCGAGCACCGATTCCTCAAGCAGGACTTCATGGATGGGCGAGGCTGTCAGCCCGCGGGTGACGAGGTCCAGAAACTGCTCGCGATTGAACGCCACGCTCGAGCCGGTTCCTCCAAGGGTGAAGCTGGGGCGCACGACGCAGGGGAGGCCGATCTCTTTGAGAACTTCCTGGGCTTCCTGGAGATTGTGAACGGTTCGGCCGCGGCACACATCCAGGCCGATTCGTTCCATGGCCAGTCGAAACTGGTCGCGTTCCTCGGCCTTGGCGATGGCCTCCGCGTTGGCGCCGATCATTTCCACCTTGTACTGATCGAGGATGCCGCGGCGGTAGAGATCCATCGCCACGTTGAGACCTGTTTGCCCGCCGAGCGTGGGCAGAAGCGCGTCCGGACGTTCTTTCTCGATGACCTTGGCCACAAATTCCCATGTGATCGGCTCGATGTACGTGCGGTCGGCCATTTCCGGATCGGTCATGATGGTGGCCGGATTCGAGTTGATGAGCACCACCTCGTACCCCTCTTCGCGGAGGGCTTTGCACGCCTGCGATCCGGAATAGTCAAACTCACATGCCTGACCGATCACAATCGGACCGGAACCAATCAGCAGGATCTTGTGGATATCGTTTCGTCGTGGCACGTCTGTAGTAACCCCCTGGATTGTCTCAGTGATCTAACAAACTTCGGAGAAATTGCCAGAAAAAACCGGGCGGCCACCACGTCATCAACAAGTACCGCGGACAATCCGCCGGTATTCTGTCCAGGCACCGCCGGCTTCATAGGCGAGTTAAATTCACAACCGATGGAGAACCCCGCCCTCCGCACATTCTCACCTTGCTGAAGCGGGGCGCAAATTACTTCATTTATGGGCAATCGGCGCAGAATTTCAACCCACCCTTCGGCTGGAATTCAGCTACTTCCGAAACGCGTGCTGGATGAGAATCCTGACCAGAAGCGAAAAAAGTTGATCGTTCCGCTGCCGGTGGCTGGGGCAATCCACGAATCCCCGTGAGAGTAAGTGGACGGCGGAAATGAACCCATTCCGGCAGGGACAATTCATGAATTGCCCCTACGACCCATTGTGCCCGTGGTATGTCGGAAGTTTTTGCAAGAGTGGGATGGATCGGCCGGGAGGCTCAATTGACGGAACGTGCGAACTCGTCTAGAAAAAATCCGTGCGCCTTTGTCGGTGGGGCTTTACAGAAACAATTCTTTCGAGGTAAGGCCACCCAGCCGAGAAAAACTTTGCCCTGCGCCCTTCTCCGGCGGGGTCAAAATTTTCGGAGAAATAATTTCCCGCTTCCAGCCAGCGAGTCAGACCGAGTTCGCCGTTTGTCTGATCCAACAGGAGACGATTGCCGTGACAGAAAAACCCTGGGGTGGAGTATTTCGGGAAGCCACGGACCGCCGAGTGGAACGCTTCACGGAAAGTGTCAGCTTCGATCAGCGACTCTACCAGCAGGATATCGCGGGCTCCATGGCCCACGCCAGGATGCTGGCCCAGGTAGGACTGCTTACCCCCGATGAGGCGAATCAGATCATCGCGGCTCTCCAGCAAATCCAGGAGGAGATTGCCGCCGGGCGGTTCCCCTTCTCGGAGGAATGGGAAGACATCCACATGCACATCGAAAAGGCGCTCATCGACCGCCTGGGAGATGTGGGCCGAAAGCTGCACACAGCCCGCAGCCGCAACGATCAGGTGGCCACAGATTTCCGCCTCTGGGTGCGCGACGCCATCGACGAACTCATCCCTCGCATCCGAGCCGTGCAGTCGGCCTTCGTCGATCGCTGCGAGACTGATTTCGACGTCATCCTTCCCGGTTATACGCACCTGCGGCGGGCGCAACCTGTCCTGGCACCGCACTACTGGTTGGCGTATTGCGAAAAGTTAGAGCGTGACGTGGAAAGATTGGTGGACTGCCGAAAGCGGGTGAACGTGTGTCCGCTGGGCTCGGCCGCGGTTGCCGGCACGAGTCTGCCGATTGATCGCGAGATGACAGCGCGGGAACTGGGCTTTGACGTTCCCAGCCGAAACAGCATCGATGCCACCAGTGACCGCGATTTTGCCGTCGAATTCGTGTTTGCACTCAGTCTTCTGGCGGTTCACCTCAGTCACTGGGCGGAGGAGTGGATCCTCTGGTCCACCACCGAGTACGGATTTTTGAAGTTGCCGGAAGCCTTTTGCACAGGCTCGTCGATCATGCCGCAGAAGGTGAATCCCGATGTTCTGGAGCTCATTCGGGGCAAAACCGCCCGGGTGATTGGCGATTTGCAGACGCTGCTGGTGCTCCTCAAAGGATTGCCGCTAGCCTATAACCGAGATCTTCAGGAGGACAAACCACCGGTTTTCGATGCATACGATACAGTGGCCGGCTGCCTGGAGGTGGCGGAACCCCTCATTCGTGGCGCACAACTCAATCACGAGGCGATTGCCGCTCGACTGGAAGAGGGCCATCTGGACGCCACCACATTGATGGAGTATCTGGTTTCTCGGGGAATTCCCCAGCGGACGGCCCACGCGATGGTGGGACAGCTTGTTCGCGAGGCGATGGATCGGAACTGTCGGCTGGCCGACTTGCCCCTCGAGGTCTTTCGCGCGGTAGAGCCGACGCTGGATTCACGTGTTTATGGTGTGCTCGGCGTGCGAAATGCCGTGCAGGCCATGCACAGTTACGGTTCGACATCCCCCGACGAGGTGAGGCGGCAGATCGACTGGTGGCGGGAAAAGCTGGCCCAACGCTCGTGACGTCGGCAGGTCAAAATTGTGCGTTGGGGCGACGGGGCTTCCTTTCGGGTGGTACATGGGAGGGTGGCGTTCTCCCCTTAGGAGGGATCATGCCGTCCTGGGGTCGCTTTGCGGCGCGGCATTTTCGCCGTTTGGCAACCCGCCCTGCGGCGAAGGAAAAATTTCACACGCGTCCAGGCGTGAATTATCATGGAAAGCAGGGGAAATGCATTTGCCTCTTCGGGGGAGGATTGCCGGGCGAGCATGCAGCTCGTCGGGAGTGCCTCGAGAAAGACCGCCCGGGAAACACAGGCGATCTCAATCGGATCGATGAGGGTTTAGCGAATGGGTGAGCACCGCCGGCTCCGATGGGTGGGTATTGTCGCTGCTGGGACGGCAGTCTGCCTGCTCGCATTTCCCATACGGGCAGTCAAGGCCGAACAACCGGGGCGGCCGGCCCCAAATCCGAGTCAGACCACCACCCAGGAGCAGGTGACTCCACCAGAAGACCCCGCCGTCGCTGCTATTCTGGCGGCCAATCCATTGACTCCCCGCGAGCGCATTCGGGCGGCCATCGTGCTTTTGAAGCTGGGAAGAATGGATCTCGCCAAGCAGATGCTCCAGAAGGTGGTGAGCAGTCCCCTCGATCCGCTCACGCTCAACGGGCTCCATGAGGAATTCGGCTCGGCGCCTTTTTTCGAATTTGCTTCGCGTTCGGACCTCGCTCCCGAGGGGCCTCAACTGGCCCAGCTCGTGTTTGACGCGGTGCGGAAGTTTCGAGCCGACCCCTCGCGTGTCCACTCGCTCGTGGAAAAACTGTGCGAGGAAACAGGTGAGGGGTGGGTGCAGGCTGCCGAGGATCTCATCGAGGTGGGCACTCCGGCTGTCGTTCCTCTGGTGAGTGTTCTTCTGGACCCCACCCGCTTGCCAGCCTGGCCGCGCGTGGAGACGGTGCTTGCCCGCCTTCGTCCGGATTCAGAGGAGGCCGTCATTTCCCTTTTGTTGTCGGTGCCAGAAGAAAAGAAATTGGGGCTGATCCACGCTGTGACGGCCCTTCAGATAAGGTCGGCGGTTCCCTTTTTGCTAGCCACTGCCACATGCGAAAGGTGTGGCGTCGAAGTTTGGGGGGCAGCCAAAGCGGCGGTGGAAGCCCTGGTGGGGGGGATGCCGAGTGTCCGCGATTCGGTGCGGCTCATGATTCGCGAGGCAGAGGCGATCGTCAAAGCGCCGGTGCCGCTGGGGCGGGAGGTGGTGTCGGTTCTTCAGTGGGACGCAGCGACAGGCACAGTCGTTCTCCGTCAGGTGACGTTTGAACTGTGGCGGAGGGAACGAGCAGCCTATCTCGCCCAGGCCGCCTGGGCGGTGTCACAGGACGATCCACAGCTTCGCGACCTGGCGGCGGTGCTGATCCTTGAGAGACTCGGTTACGGGCATCGCGTTGAGTGGACGGAAAATCCGACGCAACCGGGACAGGACGGTCCTCCTACTTCGGCCAAGACTTTTAGGATGACGGAGGATTTTGCCACGGTGCGTCAGGAGGTGGACCGGGCGTTGGCATTTCTGAAGCCCACTCTTGACGATATGAACCGCTGGCTGAATCAGTGCCTGGACCGGGGATGGAACGCTGGCGCCTGGGCGGCCATCGCGTGGCTGGCGGAGGAAAAGAACCCTGCGGTATTGAACTCCGGGACAATTCCCCCGCTTGTGAGGGCTGCTCGAGCGGCGGATCGGTCACTGCGTTTCGCTGCCCTGAGAGCCGTTCTCGGGTTGGCGCCGGGCGGGATGTTTCGGGGGAACAGTTACCTGTGGGACGAACTGATGTATTTTGCGCGGGCAACGGGGGCCCGCGAGGCTGTGGTGGCCACACCGAGTCCGGCAGAGGGAGCGCAGTTGGCTGCCTATCTGAAAACAATCGGGTTTCATCGCGTGGAGGTTGTCCCGACGGGGGGCGATCTTCTGCGGGTGGCACCGGAAGTGCCGGACTGCGAGGTGATCCTGGTGTCGGCTGCGATTCAAAATCCCCCGCTGGATTTGACCCTTCAGCGTTTGCGGTCGGATTCCCATACGGCACAGATTCCCGTGCTGCTGTATGCCGAGAGCGAGTGGCTGCCGCGTGCCGACCATGTCGCCCAGAGGATTCCCGTCAGTATCAGTGTGGCAACGCCGCAGAGCCCGGAGGATCTGGGGGGATTGATGGCTCGTGTGGCCAGCTTGGAGGGCGCCGATCGGACGCCGGGAGTACGGCGACTCGAGCAGGCCCGACAGGCGCTCACCTGGATACTTGTTCTTTGTGAGAACCCGCCGCAGGGGGTATCCATCCTGGATCTGGAGCGGATTGCGACAGCCGCGCTGGAGGTGCCCGGTCAGGAAACGCTGGCCATCGAGATTCTCGCCCGTTTGGCGACTCCGGGAGCGCAAACACAGTTGGTGGAAGCGGCCAGTCGGGAGGACTGGCCCCTCGAGCTTCGCGTGAAGGCGCTCGGCGGGTTTCGAGAGGCTGTGGAGAAGCGTGGCGTGCAGTTGACAACCCAGCAGATCCTTCGCCAGTACGAGCGATACAATCAGAGTGCGCACCGTGATCCGGCCGTGCAGAAGCTCCTGGGACTCATCCTCGATTGTATCGAAACTCCGGCGCGACTTCGTGAAACAGGGGCAGCGCTAAATCCCTAGAGTGTCCATCCTGTCGTGCACGAAGTAAGTGCGGAACCGACCCGTCAGGAATCCCCGTCGGAGACGGTTCCGCGTACAATAACACTCTGGTTCAAAGAGTGCCTCGCCTGGTGAGCAGACGAGCGGAGCAAACGCTGAATGAGTTCCAGGATTCCCCCATTTTCCGGGGCCGACGATTCGCCACCTATACCCGAGATCATCGGCTCTTCCCCAGCCATGCGGGAAGTGTACCGGCTTGTTCGTCGGGTGGCGAATTCCGATGCCTCCGTCCTCATCTTGGGCGAGACAGGGACGGGAAAGGAGCTCATCGCCAAGGCCATCCATCAGCTCAGCCCGCGACGGGGAGGCCCTTACATCCGGGTGAATTGTGGGGCCCTTCCGGAAGGGCTTCTGGAAAGCGAGCTCTTCGGTCACGTGCGAGGGGCTTTTACGGGAGCTGTGGAGAATCGGACGGGAAGATTCGAGGCAGCCCATACCGGCACGATCTTTTTGGATGAGGTCGACTCGACCACGCCGAAACTCCAGGTGAAGCTTTTGCGTGTGCTGCAACAGCACGAGTTCGAACGGGTGGGCGATACACGGACGATTCAGGTCGATGTCCGCGTCATCGCTGCAAGCAACCGTGATCTGCTGGAGGAAGTGGAAGCGGGGAGATTTCGCGAGGACCTTTACTATCGGCTCAATGTGGTGACGGTTTATCTTCCACCCCTGCGTGAAAGACGCGAAGATATCCCGGAACTGGTGGGGCATTTTCTGCGCTTGTACAACGAAAAGAACCGCCGACACGTGCCATTCGTTCATCCGGACGCGATGCGGGCACTCCAGGCATACGACTGGCCGGGAAATGTCCGCGAACTGCAGAATTACATCGAACGCGCTGTGATTCTGGCACCGGGGGATGAAATCACCTGCGATCTTTTGCCGGACGCCGTTGCCGGAAGGCAATCACCGCGGCTGGGGTATCGTCGGCGAAATCTCGACCGGATGATCAGGGATTTGGTCTCGACCGCGCTGTCTCAGTTTTTCCCGGGAAAGGGAAATCTTTATGAAGAGATTGTGGGACGGGTCGAACGCGAACTGATTCTCCAGGTCATGGATCGTTGCCATCATGTTCAAATCAAGGCGGCAGCACAACTCGGACTGAATCGCAATACCCTGCGCAAAAAGCTGAAAGAATGGGGACTGGAACCGGATGCGGGAGATCATGAAAGCGTTCCAGACAAGCAGGAGAAGTCCTCGGCGCCAGTCGGGGATGCGTGATTCACGGTAGGTCCACGATTCCGCCCGGCGATCTCCCGGGAGCAACCGTCAATGGATTGGATGGGGAAAACACTTTCTCCACAGTATCCTGCCAGAAAGCCACAGAACCTATGATGGAAGTTTTGCTCTTATGCATGGCGCTGGCCTACGCGGTGGTCATTGGGGCAGAGTGGCTCCGACTCCGCGGAGTGCGGATTCAACCGGGCCTGGCCATGGGACTTCTCGTGGCGGGGTTGCTGCTGCATACCGTGTGGCTGGCTTACCGGGGTGTGATGTTTTTCGAACAATCGCAATCGGGCGGCACGCCGCTGTCCGTGCGGCAGGATTGGTATTACGGCATTGCCTGGGGATTGGCGGTGGTGTGCGTCATTTGGATGAAACTTCGTCCGAAAACACCATTCGCCCTGTTCTTGCTTCCTCCGGCGTTGGTGCTGATCGTGGTGGGGTATTTCTGGGGTGATCCGCTGCCGTTTGCCCGCCATGCCGCTTCCCGAGTGTGGGGGTTCATTCACGGGGCATCGCTGCTTCTTGCCATCCTTGCTGTTTCGGTGGCCTTTGTGGCCGGGTTGATGTACCTCGGCCAGGTGCGGCGGCTGAAGTCCCGGCCGTTGCGGACGAGTCGATGGACTCTCCCCAGTTTGGAATGGTCTCAAAAAGCCAACACACATGCTTTGGGGTTGGCGCTGGCGATGCTCGCCGTGGGGATTTTCTCGGGAGCTTTCCTCAACGCGATCGAAGGCAACAGGCCGCAGGAGCGCCTCCCCTGGAGTGATCCCGTTGTGGTGGCG
>NZ_JACIYL010000130.1 GCF_014359955.1 Thermogutta sp.
TATTATAAATCTTTTGCTTTTATCTGCCGGTGCAGGGGATTGTCTCGGTCAGTCACCGTCACCAGCGTCAAAAAACCGTTTGCCCATTTTGAACGTCGTCGGGCCTCTCCGCCAACCGGGTTCAGCAATTCCGCTGAGTTGTGAACCAATCCGATCAGGCATAGAATAGGTTGAGATTTGCCAGCACGATCAGAGATTAGTCGAAGTATTCCGAGACCGTGCTCCGGCTCTCGCAAACGGCGAGTGTTCATCATCGGTTCGTTCAGCGAGAGGGCTGTGCCATGTTCTCCCGCCACCTGGCCCGTCAGCGGCGACCACTTCGCATGATGCTATCCCATTTTTTCCGAATTGGTTTCTTGATTGGGCTTCTGACGGCTTTGGGTAGCGTTCCATCAAGCGCGGCGGGCGAAGAAAACCAGAAAGTTTTCGGTTTTAACGGCCCACTCGTGTCGCGCTGGCTGACAAGTGTGAGCTGGCCAAGCCCATGGGAGTATCAAAAGGCCGGGCTTGGTGGCGATGTCCGCATCACGGTGGAGGCCGACCCCCAAAACCCGCACCAGCGCGTCCTGCGCCTGCGAGCGGTTCGCGCTTCGTTCGTCCTTTACCAGGATCTCCGCTCCCGGCCGTTTGCTGCCGATCGCTCCCCCCAGCTCTCCTGGCGATGGAAGGCCCTGACTCTCCCACGGGGAGGAAATGCCAATTACGACTCGACCAACGATCAGGTCCTGCAGGTGTATCTCGCGTTCCGTCGTCCCGATGGATATGACGTGATAGGTTACGTGTGGGACAATCCCGCGCGGGAAGGAGACAAAGACGTCATCCATCGCACCTACAATTCGCTCATTTTTGGCCGGGTGGAACTTTATACCCTCGTCCTTCGGCGGGGCACTGCTGACGACTGGGTGACAGAAAACCGCAACGTTGTGGAAGACCATGACAAGTACTTCAAAAACTCGCGCCCGCATGTGGTAGCCATCGGCATCTGGTGCGATTCCGACCACACAAGCAGTGTGGCAGAGGGGCTGATCGGCCCACTTGTCTTCTCCGAGTCCGCCGCCAAGCCGTGATGGTATCCGCAAGTCCCAGTCAAGCGCAGGGAAAGAAGAGACAGGCCCATCGATGTGCCCGAAACGAGCCAGCCGTTCCCGTCGTACCGCAGCGACGCGCACGCAGAAGTCAGCTCCTGATCTGTTCCAAGCGACATCCCAAGACAGCCCAGCGCCCGGACAGCCGGACAATCCCCTCGCGTCCCCATCGTCGCCCTCGCCAGCGGCAAACCCTAAACCGGACGAGTTGTTTCGCGGCAAACGAGTCTTTGTGGTGGATGCCCACTCGCTCATCCATCAGTTGTTTCATGCTTTGCCGGAAATGACCGCCCCCGATGGACGCCCGGTCAATGCCGTGTTCGGATTCGTCCGGGATATGATCCATCTCTTGACCAAATACAGGCCGGATTTTCTCATTTGCGCCTTTGATGCAAAGGAACCCAGCTTCCGGAAGGAAATTTATCCGGAATACAAGGCCCACCGCCCCGAACTCGATGCCGATATTATTCCGCAAATCGAACTGATCGAGCAATTTCTGGAAGCCCTCGGCATACCGGTCTTGCGCCAGCCGGGGTTCGAAGCCGACGACATCATGGCAACCCTGGCGTCGATTGTTGAAGCACAGGGGGGGGAGTGCGTGCTCGTTACCAACGACAAAGACTGCCGCCAGCTCATCACCGATCGTGTAAAACTCCTCAATCTGCGCAAGGAGACCTATATCGATCGTGAAGCTCTGCTCCGCGAATGGGGCGTCACCCCGGAACAGGTCGTCGATTTCCAAGCCCTCGTGGGAGACAGCAGTGATAACGTGCCAGGCGTTCCCCTGATTGGTCCCAAGGCGGCCCAGGAGCTCCTTCAGCGCTATGGAACGCTCGAGGCTCTTTATGAGCACCTCGAAGATCTGTCCCCCGGCAAAAAGCGTGACAACCTGGCAACTTATCGCGAACAGGCCTTTCTCTCTCGAGAGCTCGTCCGCCTCAGACGGGACGTGCCGCTGGATCTCCAGCCCCAGGAACTTACTCTGAAGCCCGTTCAGATAGATCGGGCCATCGAGTTGTGTCGCCAGCTCGGTTTTCGCCGACTCATCGCGGATCTCCAAAAACTCGCACCACAGGAAGAAGCGGCTCCGCCTTCCCAGACCGTCTCCTATCGTTACCACGTTGTCCAATCCATTCGAGAGCTGAAGGACCTGGCAAACAGGCTGGCCCAGGCCAAGGCGATGAGTCTGGATACAGAAACGACGGACATTCGTCCCCGCTGGGCCGACCTGGTGGGCATCTCGCTGGCGGTTGATCCACACGAGGGATTTTACATTCCCGTTCTCACGCCAGAAGGCAGCCCTGCTCTGGCCCGGGAGGAGGTGCTCGCCCATCTGGGACCGATTCTCAGCAACAAAGAAATTGCCAAAATCGGGCAGAACCTCAAATACGATCTGGTCGTTTTGCGATCCTGCGGATTCGACGTGCAGGGGCTCGGTTTCGACTGCATGCTCGCCGACTATCTTCTGGACCCCGGTTCGCGATCCCACAGTTTGGACGAGCAGGCCGCCCGCTTGTTGGGCCACGAAACAATCAAGATATCCGAGCTTATTGGCACCGGCCGCAAGCAAAAGCAAATGAGCGAGGTGGCACTCGATGAGATCGCGCGGTACGCCGTCCAGGACGCGATTCTCCCCTGGCATTTGAAGCAAAAACTGGAGCCGCAGCTTGAGCGGGAGGAACTGACGAAACTGTTTGCCGAGGTGGAAATGCCCCTCGTAGAAATCCTGGCGGAAATGGAATATCACGGTATCCGCGTCGATACGGAACGCCTGCGAAAGCTCGGCGAAGAGTTCGAACGACGCATGCAGATCCTGGAAGAGGAGATTTACCAACTGGCCGGGGAAAGATTCAACATCGGGTCCCCAAAACAGCTTCAGGAAATCCTTTTCGACAAACTTCGCCTCCCCAGTTCGAAGAAAACAAAAACCGGGATCAGCACGGACTCCGAGGTCCTGGAGGAACTCGCCGCCATCCACCCGCTGCCCGCCAAAATCATCGACTATCGCCAGTACGCGAAACTGAAGAACACGTACGTGGAGGGTCTCGCCACGATGGTCTGTCCGCGGACCGGCAGGGTCCACGCCTCCTTTCACCAGGCTGTCACCGCCACCGGACGGCTCAGTTGCAGCGATCCGAACCTCCAGAACATCCCGGTGCGGACGGAGGAAGGCCGCGAAATCCGATCCGCCTTTGTCGCGGAAGAAGGTTGGCGTCTGATTTCCGCGGATTATTCCCAGATCGAACTGCGTATGCTGGCACACTTCTCCCAGGACGAACGCTTGTGTGAGGCGTTCCACCGCGACGAGGATATTCACACGGCCGTCGCCGCGGAAGTGTTCGGCGTCCCTCCCACCGAGGTGACCCCCGAAATGCGGCGGAAAGCCAAGGCCGTCAATTTTGGAGTGATCTACGGGCAGACGCCCTTTGGCCTGGCCAAACAATTGAGAATCTCCAAAGAGGAAGCCGCGGCGTTCATCGATGCCTATTTTGCCCGCTATCCCGGAATTGATCGTTTTCTGGTGGGCGTCCTTCAGGAATGTCGTCGTCAGGGCTTTGTTCGCACCATTTTGGGGAGAAAACGGCGGATTTCCGGCGTCCGGGAGAATCCCACCCGCCAGCGCAATCTCCCGGAACGGACGGCCATCAACACGGTTGTGCAGGGTTCGGCGGCCGACCTCATCAAACTGGCCATGATCAGGGTGCGGAACGCCCTGCGGGAGGCAGGCCTGGCCGCAAGGATGATCCTCCAGGTCCACGACGAACTCGTATTCGAATGCCCAGCGGAGGAAGTGTCTGCCACGGCCGGCATCGTCCGTCGGGAAATGGAATCGGTCATGAAACTGAACGTCCCGTTGAAGGTAGACGTGGGTGTTGGACCGAATTGGAATGATATGGAGCCGGTATAAACCAGGGCCCTGTATCAAATCTGACACAGGACTGGCCGTCGGTTGCATGAGAAGGCACCATTTTGCGGTCAGGCAACGCGACCCTTTCGGAAAGCACATCGAACATGATCACGGTGGGTTTGCTCGGTCCCCCAGCGTCGGGAAAGTCCCTGGTCGCGTCAGAGTTCGCTCGGCTTGGGGCGGAAGTCTTCGATGCCGACGAAGCAGCGCATCGCGCGCTTGACCAGCCAGCGATTCGTGCTTATCTGGGGCAAGTTTTCGGATCGTCTGTTTTCCCCTCAACGGGGGAGATCGACCGAAAACTTATTGCCAAGCTCGTTTTTGAAGACACCGAGCTATCAAGAGAGCGCCGCCGAATACTGGAGCGGATCATCCATCGGGTCGTACTGCAGGAATGCCTGGCCGCGCAGCAAAAGTACCGCCAAGAGCGCCGACCGGTTTTCGTCATTGACGCCCCGTTGCTCTTGGAAGCTGGTTGGAGTACACTATGTCAAAGGTTAGTTTATGTTGACACGCCAACCGAGATACGTTACCATCGGGCGGGCACTCGAGGCTGGAAGCCCGAAGATGTAGATCGCCGGGAGAGGTGGTTGATCTCGCGGAGCGTCAAAAAGGTCCGGGCGGACTTTGTGATCGACAACTCCGGGAGTATCAATAATCTCCGAGAACAGGTCACGGACGTCTGGCAGAGCCTCATCGCCGAGTGACATTCCCACTAGCCCCCGACAATCGTGCCATGTTTGCCGGTCTCGAGGGGGCAGTGATAACCAGATCAGGGAGTATCCGGCGTCCGCGCCCTGGATTCGGTGAGTTGCGACCAAGGGGATCGGAACATCTGCCCTGTGTGATTCCGGCTGTCGAGAATGCCCGCATGTTCCGATTCATCCGGTCATCGGCGTCGTGAATGAGAGACGAACCGCGTCGCCAAACCGGGGAAACTACAAAAAATTATAAAACGAGTGAAAGCGAACACAGTGCGGTGCGTGGCTGTGAGGCTGAAAGAAGACTCATCGGTCTGCGTGCCGACAGATCGATAAAAAGCGTTGTTTCCCGTTCGATTTTGGTACAAGTTCTTTGAATTTTCCAACCTGAGCCACTTGAAGAGGGAGTGATTCATCCCCTAAAACATTTGGTTGGGTGCGGTAACGGCTACTCCATCCGTTTTACAATGTTGAGTCCCACCTATTGGCACCGTTCGCGTGCCGCCGGAAGGTCGTAACCTTGTCACAGGAGACTGACGCCATGTCCCAGTCGAAAGACGTCCGATCTTTTTCCGATTCCCGAAGATTCGGTGAGGAAGAATCCAACGGGAAAGGTATGCCATCCCAGCGTGGTCGGCAGGGCTTTCGTCGCCGCCGTCACGACCGTGATGAACCGCTCTCCATTGCGGAACAGCTCATGGATGGCCGCTTTGAAGAGGAGGAAAACGACGAAGAGGCCCAGCAGTTTGAACAGGTGAAGCGATCGGGCGACACCCACATCGCCGAGCTCCAGCGGATGTCGATGGCGGAACTCATTGAAGAAGCCCGCAAGGAAAATCTCTCCGATACCGAAATCGCGGGCATGAAACGACAGGACCTCATCTTCCGCATCCTCAAAGAGCGGGTGAAGATGAGCGGGCTGATGTATGGAGAAGGGACCCTGGAAATCCTGCCCGATGGTTTCGGCTTTTTGCGCAGTCCCGATTACCACTACCTGGCCTGCCCGGATGATATCTACGTATCCCCGAGCCAGATTCGCCGTTTCGGCCTGCGGACGGGAATGACGGTCTCAGGCCAGATTCGGCCGCCCAAGGAAAACGAGCGGTATTTCGCCCTACTGCGGGTGGAGGCCGTCAATTACGAAGACCCCAACCTGGCCGCCAAAAAAATCTGGTTCGACGACCTCACCCCCTGCCATCCCGACAAACGGATCATCCTCGAAACGACTCCCGAGGAAATTGAGTGCCGGGTCGTCGACCTCATCGCGCCCGTCGGATTCGGTCAGCGGGGCTTGATCGTGAGCCCACCCCGGGCGGGGAAAACAATCCTCCTCCAGAAGATGGCCAAGGCCGTCCTCAAGAATTATCCGGACTGCTACGTCTTCATGCTGCTCATCGACGAGCGACCGGAAGAAGTGACGGATATGGAGCGCCAGGTCAAAGGTCGCAACTGTGAGGTGATCAGTTCGACATTCGATGAGGCCCCCGCCCGACATATTCAGGTGTCGGAAATGGTGATCGAGAAGGCCAAACGGATGGTGGAATACGGGAAGGATGTTATCATCTTCCTCGACTCCATCACCCGGCTGGCTCGGGCATGGAATGCCGAATGTCCGGCATCCGGGAAGATCCTCACGGGTGGCGTGGACGCCAACGCCCTGCAGCGGCCGAAGAGATTCTTCGGCTCCGCGCGAAAGATCGACGAAGGCGGATCCCTCACCATTATCGCCACCGCCTTGATCGACACGGGCAGCAAGATGGACGAAGTCATTTTCGAGGAGTTCAAGGGGACCGGAAACATGGAAATCGTCCTCGATCGTCGGCTGGTGGACAAACGCATCTGGCCGGCCATCGACATCAACCGTTCCGGAACCCGTCGCGAGGAAATGCTCCTCGACCCGGAGGAATACCGCCGGATCTGCATTCTCCGCCGGGTTCTCAACGAAATGAACCCACCTGACGCCATGGAATTTCTTGTGAGCCGTCTGGCCAAAACCAAGACCAACGCCGAGTTTTTGATGAGTCTCAACGTCCGTTGATGCGGGCGGATTGGAGCATGCGGCACACGGGCAACCTGATTTCGGGGATTGTCCCAGCACCGGTGGAGCACGATTCCTCAACAACGCGCCCGCCGATCGTAACCGCCCTTCATAGTGGGCCAGATGCCGCTTTTACGGAGTGGGCATGACACACAGTGGGTTCCACGGCCAATCCATAAGCAGCAATGAATATTCGTGAACGTTTTCCGGGAATTCGCGTCTTTGAGGGAACTTCCGAGTTACCTCGGGGACGCTTTGCCGTCATCGTCTCCCGTTTCAATGAGACGATCACAGGCGGGTTGCTTCATGGCGCTCTGGAAACACTCACCTCGGGCGGGGTCCCCGGTGAGGCCATCGACGTCTTCTGGGTTCCCGGCGCGTTTGAGATTCCCACCGTTGCCCAGCGGCTGGCCAGTTCGCAGAAGTATCTGGCGGTCATCTGCCTGGGCGCTGTCATCAAAGGGGAAACTTCCCACGACCAGCACATCAATCGCGCGGTGAGCCTTCAAATCGCGGACATTGGTGTAAAAACAGGAGTCCCGGTTTTGTTCGGGGTGATCACATGCGACACGCTTGAGCAGGCCATGGCACGGTCGGCGGGCAGCGATGTCATCCGGAGCAAAGATCGGTCGGGGCGAGCGGTCAGCAACAAAGGGGCAGAAGCCGCCCAGGCAGCTCTCGAAATGGTGCGTCTCATGGAGCAAATAAGGCAGCATACGGAATTGCGGCAGGACGACGTGGCAACCACTGGAAAAGCACCATCCGGAGGGGCCTACAGTGGGTGACGCGATGGAGCATATGACCGGTCGCAGAAAGGCCCGGGCAGTGGTCCTTCAGATTCTTTATCAGGATGACCTCAATCCCCAACACAACCCGGCCGACGATGAACAGACATTGCGTCAGCGTCTCCGACGGCCAGAACTGGTTCGCTTTGCGAACGAGTTGCTCAGTGGGGTACGGAAATTTCGCCAGGAACTCGACGCCAAGATTGAGGCGGTTGCCGAAAATTGGTCTTTGAGCCGAATGGCCGTCACCGATCGAAACGCCCTGAGAATCGGGGCCTACGAGTTGCTTTACACCGATGTACCGCCCCAGGTGGCAATCGATGAGGCCGTGGAACTGGCCAAAACCTTCGGCACGCAACAATCGGGGCCGTTTGTGAACGGGATCCTCGACCGACTGTACCGGGATATCGTTCTGGGGTGTGCGCGGACGCCGGAAAAGTCGTGACAGACGTTCCTCCGGCCGGGCATGGATCAAAGGACCGGA
>NZ_JACIYL010000131.1 GCF_014359955.1 Thermogutta sp.
TGAACGACTCGCGGGCTTTCAGCCGAATATATCGGTAGGACCAGTAAGAGTGTGCCGGGTAAACGACACCGGTTGACCAACGGGCGGAAATTTTGGTGAAATCTCACGCGAACCTGCGGGTGATGACCCTCGTCTTATAAGGTAGAAAAAGCGAGTTCGCGAGGACAACTGGGAAGTGCTCAGGCGAGAAGTTTGCGGGCTGGAGAAGCCTTTGCGGTTGGATCAGTTGCAACTTCGATGGCACGCAAGTTGCCCTAAGTCATCGCAAGAAATTCCTTTGACTTTTGTCGCGAACCGAGTATATCCTATAGTGGAGGCTCGAGAAGGTTGAATCGGAACCCTCTTCTCTGGAGGCAAAATCATGCGTCGAGCCTACGCACGATCCGATCCTGGCTGAGGGGCGTCCGACGGCGGAGTCGGGCGCCCAAAGCAAGTGGGAATGGTGATTGTGGTCTTTTCTGGAAAAGTAAAAGGAGGGATTAGCGAAGTCCAGAGTCATCTCTCTGACCCGAGGCTGCCAGCGTCAGCGATGACGTGCTCAATTGGGTCGGTCCGGCACAAGCCCGTTTGAGCCCAACTTCTTAGCCAGACGCCGGCTGGACGATCCAGCAAAAAAATGTGTGTGGCAGGGCCTTCTGTGGCACGTGCGACCGAAACAACATGCAGAGGCATGTAGCACGAGCGGGCGCCAGCAGCCTCCCGCTAAAACCTGACGAAATAAACATACGCGGGCGGCATTCACTGCCGCCCGCTGTTCTTTTTGTCAACTTTTTAATCACGGGATATCACGTGACCGTGTCACGGACGCTTCCAGCGTGATGAAGCATGCTGGAAACCATTAAACTTCGAGTTTCCACGGGGCGCGATAGGGTTTAGTAAGAAGTGCCGCGGCCTCGGAGTCTCCCACAATTTCCTCCTTTTCCGGATTCCAGTGAATCTTTCGGCCCAACTTCCACGCGATATTCATCAAATGTCCGGGATTCGTCGCCTGGTGTCCCACGAGCACGTCCGCCGGTGGCTTTTGCCGCGACTTGATGGAATCCAGGAAGACCCGCGCGTGCGCCTGAAGACTCGCGATGTGAGTGTCCTTTTTGAATTCGTTTTCCACCGTGGTCTCGTCCTTGGGTTCGCGGTTTTCTCCCGCCTCCCAGGTGATGGTGAAACCGCTGCGGTCGATGAGCATCGAGCCTTTCGTGCCGTAAAAGCATTTTGCGTGGGAGCGACGCTGGCGACGCGCCGCACCGCTGAAGGTGTACTGGAGGACAAATCCCTTGGGGGCCACCGGTGTCGGACCGTATTCGCAAATGCCCACGAAGGAGTCCGGCCATTCCGTATTGGTGTTCTCGAAGCAGTAGAAACCACCCATCGCCGCGGCCGAGATAGGTCCTTTGGTTTGCAGGAACCAGTGGACCACCTGGTAATGGTGAACGGCCCAATCCACCTGCCATCCGCCGCCGTAATCGAAGAACCAGTAGAAGTGGTTGTAACGGTTCGGATTGTACGGCACTTTCGGGGCAGGTCCTAACCAGAAGTCCCAGTTCAGTTCGGCAGGAGGATCAGAGTCCGGCGGAGAGCCGAAGCCGGGATACATACAGTCGAAGTCCCAAACCCGAACTTCGGTAATGATGCCAAGCTGGCCGGACTGGATGATTTCCGCCGCCTTCTGATAGTGCGGCCAGCTTCGCTGCTGGGTTCCGATTTGGACGATTCGTTGATATTTGTCCGCGGCCTTGACCGCCGCCTGGCCCTCGGCAATGCAAACGCCCAGGGGCTTCTCCACATATACGTCTTTCCCTGCCTGGCAGGCGTGAATGGTGGGAAGCACGTGCCAGTGATCGTTGGTGGCCACGATCACCGCGTCGATGTCCTTACGATCAAGGACACGGCGGTAGTCATCGTAGGCCGCGATGCTGCCCGCTCCGCCTGACTTTTCAAACAGCGCTTTGGCCTCTTCCAGACGGCGCTTGTTGACGTCACACACCGCCACAATGCGTGCGTCGGGTAACCTTTGATGGGCGGTGGCGACGGCTCGGCCTTCCCCTCCACAACCGATAAGTCCCACGTTGACCGTTTCGCTCGGCGGAGCAACCATCGCGGAAGCTTGGGCGGCGGTACGGCCCAACCAGACAGCGGCCACTCCCACAGCAGACGTCCCCAAAAATTGCCGTCGTGTCGTTTGCGTCTTCATGGGTAACCTCCAGCCAACTTGGCATTCAAACAACGCTTATAATTTTTGCGGATACCCGCCACCTGGATCGCCTTTGGAAACGCGCTTGTGCGGGCGAATTTGTGAAGTTGTGAGTGACTTTATTTGCCCCCAATTATTAGCGCCGAGATAGCCACAGTCAAATATCCAGGCGGTGGAGTGGTTTCCGAGAGCGGCATTCCGGGGGGGGCATCGCGGCGTGAGGCGGAGAAATCGGCCAAGGTTGTTCCCCGGTCCCGTTGCCCGATAGCTGCGCGAGACGAAAGGGGAATTAGACCCGAGGGTACGAATCGTGCCCTGGAATTTCGTGTTGGCAAAATTTCCATCCCGTGTTAAACTTCTCCGCTCGGCAAGTTTTGAATAGGGAGCGGTGGCCAGACACTGACAGGGATAGTGAATGCCAAAGCCCCGAGGATCCCCCTTAGTGTTGGTGATGCGCAAACGGTTCTCGCCGTGTGATGCGATCACGGTTCTACCAGTCTGCCCGGTTATGGCAACACTTCGAACCGCGAAGGTAATTGTCAGGTGGCTGACAACGCTTTTACTGATCGGATCCCTGACCTTTTCCGCCGGATGTGTGGAACGGCGGCTCCTCATCCGCACGAACCCACCCGGTGCCATGGCCTATGTGGACGACTATCAGGTGGGGCTGACGCCTATCGGGACGTCGTTCACGTACTACGGAACGAGAAAGATCCGGCTCGTGAAGGACGGTTATCAACCGCTCACCGTCTATGAGCGGATCAATCCACCCTGGTACGAGGTTCCGCCGTTCGACTTTTTTGCCGAAAACATTTTCCGCCGTGAAATTCGCGACACGCGCGTCCTGGAATATCAGCTCACCCCCCAGCCCGTGTCACCGCCGCAGCAGCTTTTAGAGAGGGCTGAAGCCCTCCGTTCGAGGGCCACCGCTCAACCCCCGCTGCCAGCGGTCGGACCGTCTGGTGCTCTGCCAGCAGCAGGTCCGTCCCCTGACGGACTGGGAGCGTTCCCCCAATCTCAGACGGTTCCGAACCCCCCGCTACCTCCATCCGTGCCGAACACCGTCCCCTGACGCGGCGCGCGGTTCTGGCTCAACCCTCATCTGGCGGCGGTTGGCCCGGCGCCGTTTGCGTTGTAAACTCTGGTCAAGGCGGGCACGACAAGCGTGCCCCTGCGAATCTTTGGAGGAACGTGGTTTTCACGTCCGCTTTTCGACTTTTTTGCATCGTGGGCGGATTGGAGGGCCGGTTCCACCCGGGTCATGGGACTGTTTTAATGAACTGCGTCTGCTTGGGGAGGCAAGCTCACACTCCAATTAGAAAAAAATGACGGGGGATTTGGTATATGATGACTGACGGATTCCATCCGGACCCACTCTACCAGGAATTGGAGCGGCTGCTGGAACCGTTCGGCCAGACCCATCTCCTGCGAACCTGGCCGCAGCTCACAGAAGAACAACGCAAAAAGTTAGGTGAGCAAATTCGCGAGCTGGATCTGCCCCTTCTCCAACAGCTCTACGAAAAGCGTCACCAGGTGTTGGATGTATCGGGCCTCCTGGAACGTGCGTCACCTCCGCGAGCGGTGCGGCTGGGAAGTGATTATCGGGGCATTCCTCCGGCGGAGGCGAGGGCCAAAGGGAAACAGCTTCTCAGAGAAGGCCGCGTGGCAGCCCTTCTGGTGGCAGGTGGGCAGGGTACCCGATTGGGCTTTCCGCATCCCAAGGGGATGTTTCCCATCGGTCCGGTCTCCGGACACAGCCTGTTTCAAATACACATTGAGAAGATACTCGCTCGATCGAGAAAGGCGGGGCGCCCTATCCCGCTCGCTTTGATGACCAGTCCGGCCACCCACCAGGAAACCGTGACGTATCTGGAGAGTCACCGAAGATTTGGGCTTTCGGCCGACGACCTGTACATCTTCTGCCAGGGGACCATGCCCTCGTTAGACGCGGATACGGGCAAGATTCTTCTGGCGGCTCCGGATTCGCTGGCCCTTTCGCCGGATGGGCACGGGGGTATGCTGGCCGCCGTTATCCGGAGTGGAACGTTGCAACAGCTCCGCGACCGGGGCATCGAATACATCTTCTACTTCCAGGTGGATAATCCCCTGGTGGACATTCTGGCACCGGAAGTGATCGGTTATCATGTCCTCAGCGGTTCGGAAATGTCCACGGAAGTGGTTGCCAAACAGTCGCCCTTCGATAAGGTAGGCAATCTGGTGCAGGTTGATGACCGCCTGTGCATCATCGAATACAGTGATTTGCCGCCGGAATTGGCGGAGAAACGGGCGCCTGACGGCAGTCTTCTACTCTGGGCAGGGAGCATTGGCGTTCACGTCATTAACGTCGATTTTCTGTTCCGTGTGGCAGACCTTGCGGACGCGCTCCCCTATCACATCGCGCAGAAAAAAGTCGACTATTATGATCCCGATCAGGGCTACGTCAAACCCACTGCTCCCAACGCGATCAAGTTCGAGAAGTTCATCTTTGATCTCATACCCCACGCAAAGAACGCGATCGCTATCGAAGTCGATGCGGCAAGGCATTTTGCGCCGCTGAAGAATGCACCCGGGGCTGAGAAAGATGCACCGGAGCATGTTCGGGCGCAGATGATCGCTCTTCACCGTTCGTGGTTGCAGGCCGCCGGGGCGGTTGTGGAAGATGGAGTGCCGGTGGAAATCAGTCCGCTCGTCGCGTTGGATGCGGAGGATCTCAGGGACCGGATCCCGAAAAATTGGCGAATTACGGAGCCCATTTTCATTTCTCCGGAGTTTATCTCGGCGTGGACTTCGTCGCCGCAAACGACTCCAAAAACTGAGTGAGCGACCCGAAAAAACGGCTTTTTCACACAACGACGGTTTACAAGGCTGATCGCAGCCCGTAGCATGGGGACCAGGCGAACCGTAAGTGTGCCCGCCCGGCTTTTTGTTGAGCTGGGTGGGAAGTTCCTGTGAAGCGGCTGTTTCCGCCGCTTTTGTGGAAAGTGTGTCCGGCTGGCGTCGATTGGTCTGTTCCTGGGTACCCCAACGTCAGGAGGTGGAGTATGGCGACGTTCGTTATGTTCGGCAAGTATTCCCCAGAGGCGCTCTCTCAGATCAGTACTGAGAGAACAGAGCGGTTCACGAAGATGATCACAGATCTTGGTGGCAGCGTCCGGGCCATGTACGCCACGCTGGGGAATGTAGACCTGGTCATCGTGGTGGATCTCCCCGGCGTGGAGCAGGCGGCCAAGGCGTCGGTTACCGCCAGCCGCGAACTGGGGATTCATTTCAGCACACACCCGGCCATCGCGGTCAAAGATTTCGACCAACTTGTAAGCTCATAACGGGCGAAGTTTGTGAGCTTGGCTCGCTCCTTCAGGTCACTGGGATGGTGATAGCGCCGCGCGAGTCAAAACGGGGGCACGGCGGATTCTCTTCTTTTCCGGGAGGCCGTGCTGCGTCTTTGTGGGACTTGAGCCCTGTGATCAAGATGGTGTGTGCTGTTACCCATTTAGCCCATATGGGCTTTGGCCAGCACCAGATAGACGACCAGCACCGCTGCCAGGGCGTACATGAGCCAGTGGACCTGGCGGCCTTCTCCAGCGAGAAATTTGACAAGGGGATAGGTGATAAACCCGAGCGCCAGACCATCCGCGATGGAATAGCTGAACACGATTCCTGTCATCGTGATGAAGGCGGGAATGGCTTCCGCGGGTCGCTGCCACTCGATTTTCACCACATTTTTCATCATCATGGATCCGACAATGAGAAGTGCCGAGGCGGTGATGGGCGGATAACTGCCGATCATTTCAATAACGGGCGCGAAAAATGGCGCGACAAGGAACAACACCGCAACGGTGACAGCCGTCAACCCTGTGCGACCGCCCTGTTCGACACCAGCGGCACTTTCGATGAAGCTCGTGACCGTACTCGTGCCGCAAACGGCACCGACCACAGTCCCCGTGGCGTCTGCCATCAAGGCCTGTTTGGCACGGGGGATCCGATTGTCGCGGATGAAGCCTGCCTGTTCACTCACACCCACCAGTGTGCCCAGTGTGTCGAAAAGGTCCATGAAGAGGAAAATAAAGATAAAGGGAATCATGGGCGGAGCCAGGGCGTGAATCAGGTCCATCCTGGCAAAGGTGCTGGCCATGGACGGCGGAGACGAAAAAACCTGCCCGGCGGGGGTGAATCGCTGGATGAGCGCCGATTCTTTGACCACCGGGTTCTCCGCCAAAGCAGGCATCCTTTGCACTCCCCATTGAAGCACCACGGCCAGCACGGTCGCTGCAATGATTCCGATGACGATGGAGCCGGGAACACGACGTGAATAAAGGCCCGCGGTCACCAGCAGTCCCACGAAAAAGACAATCACGTCGGGACTGGCCAGTCGTGGGCTCAACTTCACGATCTGGCTGGGGGTGCCGATGATGATCGATGCGCCCTGCAATCCTAGCAGGGCAATAAACAGCCCGATGCCGGAGGCGATGGCGTTCCGCATGCTGGGGCTGACGGCCTCGAGGAGTTTCTCCCGCAACCCCAATACCGACAGGAGGAAAAAGAGAACTCCGGAGTAGAAGATGACGCCCAGGGCAATACTCCACGGGGTGGTTGCATCGGGTGTCAGTCGGCCGCTCTGAACTTCCGTCTCAATCCACGCCTGAGCTGCCGGAATAAGGGAGAGGGTGAACACGAAGTTTTCACCCATTCCTGGAGCCAGAGCAATCGGATACCGCGCGTAAAGCCCCATGACGAGCGTGGCAATTGCAGCAGAAATGCAGGTAGCTGAGGTGACGGCCCCAAAGTCCATGCCCGTGTCCTGACCAAACATCCGGCCGGAAAGAACTTGCGGCTGGACGACGATGATATAGGCCATCGTAAGAAAAGTGGTGATCCCGGCCAGTATCTCGGTGGAAACCGTTGTGTTGTTCTCCCGAAGACGAAACCACCGGTCCAGCATAGGAAGTGACTCCCCGTGGCTGCTCAGTTGCCGATTTTCCCGTTGCTTGTCCTGTCGCTTGATTCTTTCGACGCCGATGCCAGCCTGACAGCGATGCGTGCCAGGGTGATCCGCTCATAGGGGTGAGTATTGCCCCTTTCATAGAGCACCAGGAGGGTTCCGTCGGCCAGGGAAGCCAGGCAACTGTAGGCTGCCGGTCCCGGCCACACGACGAGGCTCCACGGCCAACTCTGACAGGAATCGGCACTAACGCGGACGGTCAGCTTTTTTCGCTCCTTGGTGTCGGCCGGGTTGCTGAAGGCAATCAGTGGCTGCCCGTTGAGCGAAAGACCTTCGACTCGCCGAATACTCGCCTGACATATCGGTTCCACGAGTGTCGTGTCATACCTGAGGGGTGACCACGTGAGTCCCCCGTCGTGACTTTCGGCAATGGCACGGCAGGGGACGTTTCGGTTGTAGTTGCGCATATTGAGGAGCAGGCGGCCATCGGCCAGCTCGACCACTTCGCATTCGTTGGTCTTTGGCCCGGCCGAGCCACCCAGGTGCCACGTCTGGCCGTGATCGTCGCTATAAAGCACGTGCGATCCCCAGTTGCCGGCATCGTCGATATGATCGCATGGAATGATCAGGCGGCCTGACCGGGTTTGGATGCCGCATCCGGGCCCGGTGGCGTACCATGTCCAGTTCTTGAGTTTGACTTTTTCGGTCATATCGACGGGTGGGCTCCACGTTCGGCCGTTATCGCTGCTGTGGGTGAGCCACACCGTGCGTGTGCCGCGGCTTTTTCTGGCTACAATGTCGGGCTCGCGGTCCTCGCCCAAATTGTGTGTCATCCAGAGCCAGATGGTGCCGGTCTGACGGTCGAGAACAG
>NZ_JACIYL010000132.1 GCF_014359955.1 Thermogutta sp.
GAACCCCGAGGCGGTCGCCGTTTGGGCGGCCGCTTTTGTTTTAGGAACCATGACTGCCCCAGTTTCCCATTTCCCATTTTTCGATAGCAGCCACGGTCGCTCTGGCCCTCGTTCTGGGGTGTTCCCGCGGACCGAGCCGCCCCAAAACGTATCCCGTCAGCGGCACCGTGACCATGAACGGACAACCGGTGGAGGGAGCCAGGGTGGTGTTCGTGCCGAAGGCTGTGGCAACGGGTGCCTCGAGTTCCGCGGGTGGCGCGCAGGCCCAAGGTCCTCAGGTGGCCACTGGGGAAACCGACGCCCAGGGTCGCTATGAGTTGGGAACCTTCGCCAAGGGAGATGGGGCCATTCCCGGAGAGTACCTCGTGAAGATCTTCAAGTACCCCAAATCCACGGTCCAGACAGGAACAGGTGGAAGTGAAGAGGAGTACCAGCCACCCGAGGAAAACGCGCCTCCGCCACCGGCCCCCAAGAATCTGCTCCCGGAGAAGTACGCCAACGAAAATACCTCCGGTCTGAGCTTCACGGTGGAACCAAAAGCCAACACGTTTGATATCCAACTGACGCCCTGAGGCCGTAAGGGGCGAAACAGGGGGAAGCCTGTTGGCAGGGGCAAATCATGGATAGCCTCTGCAACTAATCATGGGCAAACGGAATGTATTGCGGTAGGGGCAATTCATGAATTGCCCCTACCGTGTACTCCCGGCACAGAGGAACGCTACGACGCTTGTTCCAAACGGTCATCTACTTCCTCCCGCCCTATCCCGAAAAAACCAGCCTTTTTTCGATCCCTTCGCGGCCCCTTTACTCCAACTGCGGCTGGACTTCCGGTGTCTCATGGAGCGATAGTCCAGGCGACGGCCGTTTTCTGTGACACCTCCTACGACAATCTCACGTCTTAGACATTATCTTAGTTCTGCCGAGTCTCTTTTTCCGCGAGCAGAACCCCGGCTCCCCCCGGCTTGCTTGTTGCTTTTTCAATACGATGAACTAAAATTGAGCCGTCCGGCTTGTTGACCCGCCTGTTAGCGAGCCCGCCTGTTACAGATGGTTTCCCCGCCCAACGTTTTTCCTTCGAGCAAAGCCCCAGGAGGTGCGCGATGAAGAAGCGAGTGTCTTGCTGTAGAGGTAGGGGTTTTACCCTCGTGGAACTGCTCGTGGTGATCGCCATCATTGGCATTTTGATTGCCCTGCTTCTTCCGGCGGTGCAGGCTGCGCGTGAGGCCGCCCGCCGCTCGCAGTGCACAAACAATCTCAAACAACTGGGGCTTGCCCTTCACAACTATCACGATGTTCACAACCGATTTGTGCCTCTCAAGGCTGGGACAACCGGCGCATCACCGTGGGACGACAATAACAACGGCCAGCTTTGCGGGCTCATTCCTCTGACGCCGTTCCTCGAACAGCGGGCGTTGTGGGACGCTATCACGGCTGGCGGAACCCTTGACAACGGTACACCCACCAAACCCTTCGGCCCGGCAGCCTGGCGGACGGACTACTGGCCTTTCCGGCAGCAAGTCCCCACCCTCCTGTGCCCCTCTGACCCTGCGTATGGCAAGAAGAGTTCGGGCGAGCAGGGCTTCAACAATTATCACTTCAATGTCGGCGACCACATCAATCGCAACGCCTACGATCGGCCAAACCGCGGTCCCTTCGCCCACTTTTACTGGGCCAGTTTCTCCGACATCACTGACGGCTCCAGCAACACCTTCGGCATGATCGAGCGCAGTATCTACACCAAGACAGGGGCGATTCGCGGCGACGGGGTGGCGAATCTCGCGGGCATCGACCAAAATCCCACATTGTGCCTGGCCACCAAAGGCCAGAATGGAATGTACGCCAGCGGCTACACCCTGCACTCCGAAAAAGTGGTGGGGCGCCGCTGGGCTGATGGTCGCCCGTACTGGAATGGTGTCACGACCGTCCTGCCCCCCAATAGCCCAAGCTGCCTCGGCACCGCCAATAGCTGGGAATGGGGTATTTTCTCGCCCTCCAGCTATCACCCGGGCGGAGTCAACGCCTTGCTCATGGATGGGTCAGTTCGGTTTATCAGTGAGACAATTGACACGGGAAATCTGGCTGCCCCTCAGCCCGGGAATGGCGGTGGTCCCAGCCCCTATGGCGTCTGGGGTGCGCTCGGTTCGATGGCGGGTGGTGAACCTGTCAGCGCTCCATGACGCGTCCAGCCGAAATACTCGCAGCATAAACGCCCGATTCGTTTAACGTGATGATGGCGGTCGCTTACCCGCGCGACGGCTCGCGCCTAGGTTTTCACCGTTTGAGTTCACTTCCCCGACCACTCCACAATGAGGGACAGCAAATGAAGTACTCCCTTTTCGTCATCGGTGCATTGTTTATTTCGACGCTCTCCCTTTGCGGATGCAACAAGGCAGCCGACAATCGCCCGAAGCGGGTTCCTGTGACGGTGACGGTCACTTACCGCGGTGCTCCTATAGAGGGCGCCACCGTCACGTTTCATCCGGCAAATCCAGACGGTAAACCTGCCTTTGGACGAACCGATGCTCAGGGCCGCGCCTCTCTGACAACTTTTGATCCGGGCGACGGTGCTCTGCCGGGTGACTATCTGGTCACGGTGGTCAAAATGGAGGGAGGCGAACAAGCGACCCAACCGTCTTCAACGGAAGTCGGCGCCATGCCGGCGAATCCGGCGCAGGGAGGAGCCCCATCACTCCAGAACACTGGTCCCCGCCATCTTCTTCCAGCGAAATATGCTGATCCCAATTCCTCGGGGCTGCGCGCAACAGTCAACCCCAGCGGAGAAAACGACTTCAAGTTCGAGCTTCAGGATTGACGTTTTGCGCTTCGGGAAGTCGATGGCTGCAGCTTTCAATCCGGTTCTTACTTATCCACACTGAACCGGATGAGCAGGATGTCGTCTTCCTGGACGACGTAATCGCGGTGCTCGTGGCGGACCAGGTTGTGGGCCTTCACCTCCCGCTCCGAACCCAACCGGATGAGGTCCTGACAGGACATCACTTCGGCACGGATGAATCCCCGGGCAAGATCGGTGTGGATGGTCTCCGCCGCTTCCAGGGCGGTTCCTCCCCGGCGCATCAGCCATGCCCGCACTTCCTTCGGTCCCGCCGTTAGAAACACCTGCTGGCCTGCCACTTCCATCATCAGCCGCAGCAGGGCCCCGCGGTCCGCGCCCCCCACGTGGAGCTCGGCCTGGAATTCCACCCGCTCCTCCGGTGACATCTTGGCCAGCTCCAATTCCAGCGCCAACGGAGCCGCAAAAATCGGGATCTGTGCCGGCAGCACGTTCCGATACCGGGCAAAATCCTGTTCATCGTCGGCCGTGTTGATCACCGCCATCTGAGGCTTTTCACACAGCAGGCGGAAGGATCGGGTGTGCTTGAGCTGCTCGGGAGTCATCTCCGACTCCTTGAGCGGATTCCCGGCCTCCAGCCTCTCCTTGACCAACTGAAGCACCCGTAACTCTTCCTCAAGCTGCTCGCGTTCCGGTTTCGGATGGGGCTTTTTGAGCGAGGCTTCCACCCGTTCGATGCGGCCGGTCACGATCTCCAGGTCCGCCAGAATCAGATCCTCCTGAAACGATTGGAATTCAGCGGAGGGATCGTGCCCGCTGAATGCGGGCACCACGATCACCAGACACCCCACATCGCGGAGGATGGCGAGCTTCGAGGCGTTGCCTTCATGCGAGCGATTCAGCCCCGGCGTGTCGATGATTTCCAGAGCCGCCGGTGTGACTTTTTTCGCGTTGTAAATCCGCTGAAGTTCCTCGAGTCGCGAATCGGGAATGGTGGCCATGGCCGACTGGCCGGTGTGAGCCAGCGCAGGATCAGGCGTCACACCCGTCAGCCATTCGAAAAGCGTGCTCTTGCCGCATCCCTGATAGCCCACCAAACCGATCTTCATGACATGTTTTCCCGTCAAAAGTCACATGGGGAGGACCGAGATCCAGCAACCGCCGCGGCGACGACCCAACAAGGGGAAGAATACCGCCTCTGGGAAAGCAGGCGGGTTCTGGCGGAGTTAACTTCCAACAGCACCTTTTCCCCATTATGGCTTAGAAGGCGACGTCGGTGACAGAGGCGGGGCCGACGAGTCGCGCGACCGCGGGTCCGCACCTGGAGGTGCGTGGGGACCAGGCAGGCCAAAATCGGGACCTGAAGGAGGGCCGGATGATGGTTGCTCACCGGGAGGGCCTTGCTCAGAACCTGAAGGAGGGCCGGGCGGTGGTGGCTCGCCCGGTGCCCCAAAACCAGGACCGCCGGGGCCGAACCCTGGCCGTTCTTTCCCCGGTTCTGGTGGTCGCCCTTCTGGGCCAGGCAGGGGCTTGCGATCTCCACCCCGACCCCGAAAATGCCAGCCCATGCCCACTCCCGGATAGCGCCAGCGGAGGTAGCGGCGGGTGAGTTCACGCTGCATCTCTTCAGGCGGGAGAGAAAGCAATTCGGCACGTTCCTCCTGGGAAAGGTGTTCCTCGACGAAACGGCTCAGTTCCTGCTCGCTCACCGGGCGCCGCATATCCGCCCAAACCCGCGGCATAACGTACCGGAAGAATACTGACCCGCGAATCCATTGGGACACACGCTTGAGCTGTTCGTCGCGCGGCAATGCTTCCAACCGAGACCGTGTGGCGGGTGAAAATTTGTTAAGCAGTTCGTCCAGTTCCTGGGGGGTGATCATCGAGCTCTGATCGGGATGATCCAATTGCCACTGAAGCCACGTGATCGCCAGGAATTCTTTTCTCTGCTGGGGATCGCGCAACTGATTGAGCTTGCTGACGAGGTTCTGCCGCTCCTGAGGACTGAGCCTTTCCAGCAACTCCTCGCCCCGCTTGGACGCCGTCTCCTCAACGAACCGAAGAAGGACAAAGACGTCCTCCGGAGCCGGTCGGTCTTCCGGCCGTGAGGTCATCGATGCCTCCAGGAGCTGCCGGATTCGTTCGGGCGGGAAATTGAACAGCGTCCGGTTGATTGCGGCCGCCACCATCTCACTGCGGGTTCGCCTGATCCATGCGATCCGCTCTTCCGGCCGCAGGGCTTCCATTTCTCCACGCTGCACCGGGGTGAGGAGTGTGAACCACTGGTAATACCGCACAAGAACAGAGGCCAGCTCCGCTGCATCCGGCGCCGCCATCAGCTCTTTATGCAACTGGATCATGCGTTCCTGCTCTGTGGCCGGAAGCTTCTTGAATCGTTCGACTTTCTGCTGGAGTTCGTACTTCTCCGCATCCGTCATCGCCTCAATCTGGCGTCGAGCCTCGGCAGGATCGGAAATCATCACCAGTCGCGGCATTTCCACGGAAGGCGCACTATTCGTTACAGCTTCCCGCAATTCCGCTGGGCTCTGATCCGACTTCGGAACTCCCGGCGGGCCGGAGCCGCGCGGGGAAACAGGGGGTCCTTCCTGCGGAGCATGAGAGGCCGCGGCAACCTCTTTTTGTGGAAGCGTCGCTGCTGTCACCCCAGGAGCGCGGTTCTCACCCGCGGAGGATGACCGGTTGCTAAACTGCCGGGCAGACTCTTCCGGTTCATTACCCGGCAGGTCTTCATCCTCCGCAAACAGACCGTTTTCCTTGAGCATCCGCAGGAAGGCAACGCTTTCCACATGCCGATAAAGGTCCTGATTTTGGATGACGGCATAATGCTCGAGGAGCCACTGGTTGGGATTTGTCCAAACAGAAAAGGCGATCGTGTATCCCACCAGCACGCAGACAATCGTTCCCAAAACCCCGATCGCCGCAAAGAGCGCGAACGATTTACGCCGCGACTCCGTCTTTTCCTGAATCTCGGAAACGGCGGAACGGGCCACCATTTCGATGGTCGTGCGGGTGAAGTCCTCGTCAACGGTGGGCCGTTCCAGGACGTTCAGCCAATCCCACGTCTCGGCCAGTCGCTGCAATTCGGTACGGACCTGAGGGTCTTCGTTGATCAGGCGTTCGATGCGCGCCGCTTCCTCGGCGGAAAGTTCGCCGTCCAGATACGCGACGAGATCTTCGCGTAGCGCTTCCAGCCGCACCGTGGCATCTGAGGGATCTGGCGACGGGCGCGTCATGGGGTCTCTACTTCCCTCTCATTTGAAACCGTCCCACCGAATGTCACAGCGTCTCAACATTCTCTCTACTCAACCGCTCTGAGGAAAACCTTTGCTTTCAACTTTCTTCATTGATTTTCTTCATCGATCGGGGCTCTCCGGAGAACCCTCATTCTCCCCCGGTGGTTCCGCGATCTGTTCTCCGGATTCGGATACCACAGCGGGCGGAGCGCCCACTGATGGCGGCATCTGCCCGCTCTGGAGATACGGTTCCAGGATTTCCCGCAATTTCGCTCTCGCCCGCGATAAAAGCGATTTCACGGCCTTGGGCGACAACTTCATGGCCGCCGCGATATCCGCGTAACTCATCCCCTCGAATTTGCAAAGGAGAACCGCCATGCGTTGTCGCTCGTTGAGGGACTCCATGGCCAGACGCACCACCTCCCGCATCTCCAATTTATCCAGTCGTCTGGCGGGGATCTGGCCGCTGGGGACCTGGATGGCATCGTCGAGGGCCTCGAAATGCTGGGAGTCCCCCGGCCGAAACGGCACGGTTTGCTCGCGTCGGCGGGCTCGGCTCCGCAGGGCATTCATGGCCACATTATTGACGATGCGAAACAACCAGGTGGCGAATTTGGCGCTGGGTTCGTACGTATGCCTTGCCCGATAGACCCGAAGAAACACCTCCTGGGCCAGGTCCTCGGCCTGATCCCGGTTGCCCACCAGATGTTCCAGCACCGCGATGATGCGGGACTGGTAGCGCAGCACCAGTTCCTCGAACGCACTGGCGCTTCCATCGCGAACCTCGAGCATCAAACGCACGTCGGGGTCGCAGAGGGCTGTCTGTTGGGCAGTGGAGTCCTTTTCAGCCAAGGATCATCCTCGTGGAATCCCACCTGGGTTGATGCCGCGTGTATCATTATGTTGCCGCATCCATCAGTTTCTACACAACTCACTCTTAATGATGGCATCAACCGCGGCCAGATTCCACAACCCCGGCCGGCGACAACGGATCATACTCGCATGAATTGCACCTTTCGCAGCTTGCACACCGGTCTGGGCGGAGGCCGCAAATCTGGGGACGCTGTTTGCTATTGATCCGGGTAGCCTCGCGGGGTTGAGGCCGCTGGGCCGACGTTTTTGATCTCGCCTCACAATATTCAACGCTTGACGTGTCGAGAGGTTCTGGACGTGACCCATCCCCACTTGGGCGAGAACCTTCGGGGCACCACGGGGGCAATGCGCTGGTCGGGCAATTCATGAATTGCCCCTACGGTGTCCCGTAGCGGACGTGGGATTTGCGTTTATTGGAATTTGCGCTTATTGGAGGGACGCCTTCCACGGCGTCGGTGCAACCTCGGAGGGGCACGCTTGTCGTGCCCGAGCAGGACGCAATGGATGATCCAACGTTGCACGACGGACCTGACAAGCAGGTCCCTCCGGAAAAGGTCGGAGGGGCACGCTTGTCGTGCCCGAGCAGGGCGCAATGGATGATCCAACGTTGCACGACGGACCTGACAAGCAGGTCCCTCCGGAAAAGGTCGGAAGGGCACGCTTGTCGTGCCCGGGCAAAAGGGAATGGATGATCCAACGTTGCACAGCGGACCCGACAAGCGGGTCCCTCCGGAAGGCGGACCTGACTGGCACGTCCCTCCGCGTTGAATCTCGCTGCCACGCAAACCCAAGTGGATGTACAAGTTCTCATGGGTAGAAAGGGGGCATATGTCAGGTTCTGGACGCGCGATCCCTCTATCAGGGGAGACGCAACCGACCTTCAAATCACCGGGTTCGGAAACCTTCGCAACAGTTGCATTTCACGCACAATCGGAACAAAGTGAGGAAATGGGGAACATTGCAGGAAACAGGAGGCCCATGACGCCGCCGGTGAGCGCCCGCAATCGCCGCGGCGGCGTGTGACAAACTCGGTAGTTGGGCAGGCCG
>NZ_JACIYL010000133.1 GCF_014359955.1 Thermogutta sp.
CACACGCCTTATTGCCGATAACCTGAAAAAGATGCTCCAGGATATAACAGGTTAGTTGGGTGCGGAGTAGTTCCGTCTTGCATAGCTGATGGAAAGATGTGAAAAAACACGCAATGTAGAACAATATTAAAAAGGACACACCGCTATGGCAGTCGAGAGTTCTGTGCCGCTGGTGGGGGTGACACTTCTCGGTCTTGCGACGGCTGTGGCGCCGTGTCCGTTAGCCACAAATATCGCGGCGGTCACCTACATTGCGCGAAAGCTGACAGACCGGCGCTGGGTCGTGACCAGCGGAATCCTCTATACTCTGGGACGTTCCGTCACATATGCGGTGCTCGCCGGTATTTTGAGCGCGGGCCTCACGAGTTTGCCGGGCCTTTCCACAAGCCTGCAAAAGTACGGACATTTATTTCTCGGGCCACTTCTCATTGTGTTTGGGATGCTGCTTCTTAGCTTGATTTCGATTCCTCTACCGCAGGCGCAGGCCGGGCACGCACAAAAGATCGCCGATCGATTTGGCGTTTTGGGAGCGTTTCTCCTTGGCGTGCTTTTTGCGCTGGCTTTTTGCCCAACGTCGGCGGCATATTTTGGAACTGTGGTCACGCTACTCGCTACCCGCTCGGTGGGATCGCTGGGGCTCGCCTTCCTGTATGGCGTGGCCACAGGGGTGCCCGTTCTCGTGTTCGCTCTGCTCGTGGTCTTCGCCGCCAGTTGGGTTGGCCGGGCCTTCGCCGCTGTAACCGTTATTGACCGGGTGGTGCGAACGGTCACGGGGATTGTATTTCTTCTTATTGGGATCTATTTTGTTCTTCTCTATAACTTCGATCTTCCCGTGAACATCTTCGATATTCTCTCCTAGCGACGACTATTGCGGGAAAAGAGCCGGACCATTAAGGGTTTTCCTTTTGCGGTGGGGCCCCACTGAGCCGCGGCGGAGCAAGCGACCAGACGATCAGCACGCCGGATTCCGGGAACACGGACCTCGTGGAAGCCCGCACGGCCTGGGCATGTTGATCGGCGTCCGTCGGCCAGCCGTCGCGAGCAACTCCGAGGAGTCCTGGAATCGCCAGGCACGGACCTTTCAGCTCGGGGTGCACACGCGCGGATGCCTCCGTACTAGCCGGAAAGTAGATAAACGCATCTTGCTTGCCGGGAACGCTTGGTATCACGAGAAGATAATGGGGAGCCAGTTCGGTCAGCCGATCTGGCAGATGTCCGTTGTCGATCTCATAGGCCCGAAGGGCCATCCGCAGAAGCGTCGCACGGACCGTGAGATCGATTGCCCGGTGATTGAGAAATTCATGATAGACATACGAACTGATCCACGCGGGAGCATCATGAAGAAAAGGATAACCCGGGATAAACAACGCGTCATCCACAATCTCCTGTTCAGCCTCGGGTGGCAGCCGATCGGCTTCATATTGTTGCGCCACGGCGAGCCAATCAGAAAAAATCCGATCAATGCGTTTTTGGTAACTGGTTTTTTCGCCGGGGAGATAAACAGCCCACTTCGGCCAGGGGGGTAAGCAAAACCCGTCCTGTGAGGACCGTTCTCGGAAAATAACATCGTGCCAATAACGATACATGAGGAGTATTCGCTCATCAAAGGGCATTCGCTCGCTTTTCCAGGTGTCGTAAACTTCACGCAGTGCCCGGCGAATATTCTCGGATGTTTGTCCCGGCGCGTGGCACCATGCCCAAACGGCGTCCGCCCACGCCCTCCAATCCCGTTCGGTTGTGGGACCGTAATCAGTAGAGCCTGCCGCAACAATCAGGGGTCGGGTTCGATGCGCCCGCAGCCGCAGGCACAGGTCGGCCGTGAAGAAAATCCGTGCATACTCCAGATGATGATGCTCGATGGCCTGGTTGACCAGGCGTTCAAAGAAAACAGTGTAGAAAAAGCGGGAAGAGACGAACTTATCGTCCACGCTGAATACAGTCTGCGTCGCTGAGTCCTCAAACAGATCCGCGACAAGCGGGTCTGAATAAGGCGTCTTTGTGAGGTCCGCGAGCTGTTGTATAAAAGTGGAATTGTGCGAGACACGTGTCCATAGCTGCCGACTATAGTCGTCATCGACGCTTGTTTTATCGGCGAATAACGAGGTGTTATACTCGGCGTCAAACCGCTCGATTGCTTCCAGCACGGATATTGTCTGGAGCACGCCGGCCGTTTGCGTATCAGCCTTGGCTGCCGAAGGTGATCCCTGTATGACCGTCATCGAGACCCGCAGCGTCTCGAATTTCGACCTTTGGGGACCTTGAATGAAATGCACGCGAAGTGCAGACAGGATAAGCCACATCACTACGAGTGTCCACAAGACAGGACTGCGGACAATCGCGGACCAGCCGTTGTCGAGATGCCGTCGAAGCCACGGCCGAAGGGATACCATCGTCTGCGCCAGAACACCAGCCGAAAACACCAGGAAGCGGATTGCGAACGCCAGCCCCGGCCAGAGTTCGTCCCAGCCAACCGGAAAGAACTCTCCGGGAAGATACAGTCCCAAAAACAATAAAAACCAGGTCACCACAAAGGCGTGAATAATATTGGGAGATGCCATGCCCGCGAGTTGTCCCGCGGCGTACCAGCCAATCGCGGAGATGATATAGGCCAGCCAGTCGGGAGACGGCCGAATATCTCCCGGCAGGAAAATGGATTGCCGGAAGCCTGAAAAGACCAAGTCGCAGAGTATCCCGGCGACACACCAGGCAATCAGCCATGGAAATGCCCAGCGCTGCCGCGACCACCAGATCACTCGTGGCGAAATTGGTAATGCCGCGAGGAAGTTACGAGTCGAACCACCGCAATCGAAAATAAAAGTAGAAATGCCTGTCACCGCGATGGCCATCGGGGGAACGAGGATCAGGGCATACAGCCCATACTTGTCGCACCATTCCCTGAAGGCATCGGGTGATAGCCACTGGGTGCTCAGGGCGCTGATACATGCCAGAACGAGTATGTACACAAAGAGGAGCATTTTAAGAAAAAATGCCCATCCGCCCAGGTGTCGCTCATGAAGCCACACCAGATATCTCACGGGCGAGGCACTTAAATTCAGTATTGCAGGAGTTGAAAAACGGGAGACGATCTGGCGAACCCGCAGGGGTGCCGAAAACCCTCCCAATCGAAGGAGCAGAAGGCGGCTTTTCAGCCAGCGAAGCGGTTCGTCGGAACTTTTCAGCCACTTTTTCACGAGAATCGCATCAATCATTAGAACACCGGCCACAACAAGAAGACGGACCGGCAGCAACCGGCCCGACGACTCCCAGGTAAAAGTACCGAACTTGGGTATAAACTGATCGGGAAAGAATACTTGCTCCAAGTTGTAAAAAGCGATGACAATAAAGACGTCAAGAACGTAGGCCACCGCCGCCCCCATCACAGCGGACCAGATCACACGCGGCACAAGGATCGAAAAAAAGAGCCCCCATGCGAAGAACTCTCCCGCCAGCCCCGCCCAAAAAAGTGCGTTCAGCGAGACGTCCCATGGCCATTCTTCAAACCGCGAATAGCTGTGGGTCAGCCAGCTTGCGGCGCTGCCAATCACAAAGCCCATCAACAAGCAGACGGCCACTCCCGATAGAGCGACAATACTCAGGGCAACCATGAGGCGCGAAGCCTTGATGGGGAGGGCACGAAGTAACGTGTCCGTCCTTCGTTCGGTTTCGCCTGCAAAGGCCATGGCACCGAACGCCAGCGCGAACAAAGCGGCGCCCACAAACGGAACCACTGCCAGCGGTTGGATGGGGTGATTGTTTGCGACGAAGAAAACGGCCAGCAGGGAGGGAATTATTCCCAGGGCCAGCATGAGAACCTGTGTTTCACGCCAGTATTTCCACACCAGGGCGAGAGTTTCAAAGAGGAAGTCGCTGACAAACACCGGGCTGCGTCGGGCAAGAGCCATCTTCATGGTGCTTCCTCCATCTGCCGGGAAAAGGCCGGTTCCGTTTCCCGATTCATGTAGGCTGTGAAGATCTCTTCCAGCGAGCATGGGAAAGCATCGATTGAGCGAAGGCCGGAAATGGTCGCCTGACGAATGGGTTCCGAGTCGCCGGAACTCCGCGCGATGATATGGCACTCCAGTCCTTCGCGTTTCTGTTGTATGATTTCTAGGGGAAAAGAAGTAAGAATATTCAGAAAAGCGTTTAAAGATTGAGGATTGTCAAATATCAGCACCCACCGTCGTATTTCACGCTTGAGTTTTTCCACCTCGTCAACGAGAATCAACTGGCCCTCTTTGAGAAAGCCGACGACATCGGCGACACGCTCCACCTCGTGGACCTGGTGGCTGGCGAGAAATACTGTTTTTCCGGTGGCCGCGCGATCGACCATGCTTTCCAGAAACTGCCGTCGGACAATCACGTCCAGGCCGGAAGTGGGCTCGTCGAGGATGAGGAGATCGGGATCGTGGCTGATGGCGAGGGCCAGCAGGACCATCGCCCGCATGCCTTTGGAGAGCTCTTTTATTTTCTTTTGGGGATCCAGTCCAAATTTTTTGATATGCTCCAGATAAGCAGTAAAATATCCGGCCGGATAAAACGCAGCACAGAACTGGCCAATTTCATCCACGCGCATCCACTCGTACAGGCCGGGCTGTTCAGGAACATAACCGACGCGGCGACGAATCTCGAGCGACTCACGCTGGCAATCATGGCCGAGAACTTCCGCTTTGCCGTCGTCCGGGTCGAGCAGCCCCAGCAGAATCTTGATGAGCGTGGTCTTCCCGGCACCATTCCTCCCCAAAAGGGCCCACACCACACCGCGGGGAATTTCCAGCGACACCCCGCGGAGCGCTTCCACTTTTCTGAATTTCTTGGAAACGTTTTCCACGCGAATGACGGGATTCATGACGCGTTCTCCTGCTGTGGCAGAGAGCGGAGCAGATCGCGCAGCATCCGCTCAAGTTGACGAGGTGTGATCTGAGCCCGCAACGCCTCATCCACGACCTGCTTGAGCCGCTCATACACCCACCGTTCCCTGTCCTGGCGGCAGCGTTTCGGGGCGTCCTCCGCGACCGCCAGTCCCACGCCCCGCTGGGGGGTCAGGATTCCTTCCTCCTGCAGCTCACGGTAAGCGCGGGCTACGGTGTTGGGGTTGACGGCGAGCTGGCGGGCCATTTCACGGACGGAAGGCGTCAGCTCTCCCGGCTGAAGTGCGCCCGACGCCACGGCAAATTTGATCTGTCGGGCGATTTGCTCATAAATAGGGGTGGCATCAGCCGGGTCAACGCGGACGTACATGCGTCTGTCTCCTGTACTAGCTCACTAGTACAGTATATCACCCGGCCACGGCTTGTCAAGTGTTCCGCGTCCAAAAATGCCGAGGCGATTTTCGACAGTGCCCACCGACTGGTGACTGATCGTTCATTAGGTCACAATATTGCCTGCGGCTTTCATCCCTGCCAGCAAATGGAGACCATCTACCATGTTCCACCAGACACCGCGTCATTGTTGGGTCAGGTTGCTCGGATCAGTGTTGTTTGGCGAAATTCTGATACTCATCGGCGGCACAGGCGGGATACTCACATTGGGCGCTGAAGAGGAGTTTGTCGGACCGTTCCCAAGCTGGTTGGATGTACGCCGGGACTTCGGAGCAGTGGGCGACGGCGTTGCGGATGACACACCGGCTATTCAGCGCGCCCTTGATGCGATTCGCAGCCACCAGCAGGCGTCCGTGCTCTATTTCCCCGCGGGGACTTATCGTCTGACTCGCCCTCTCAAAACTGTTCGCCAGGCCCACACGGACAATATGGTCTCCCTCGTCGGCGAGGCTCCCGATAAAACAGTCCTTTTGTGGGACGGGCCCGAAGGCGAGACGATGCTCCAATGGGACGCATGGTATTCAAAGATTTCGCGGATGACGTTCGATGGGCGTGGTCGGGCCGGCGTTTGTTTATTTTACGGGCCCTCTTTCTCCACATATAACGAAACAAGCGATCTTATATTCCGGGATGCCGAAAATGGCCTTGTCTTTGGTGGACCACAAACCGCCGGCCAGGCGGAAAATGAAGTGCTCCGCTGCCGGTTTCTGCGTTGCAAAACGGGCATTCAAACGGTCAACTGGAATTCGATGGATATATGGATTTGGTATTGCTGGTTCGAAGATTGTGAGCGATCCATCCATAACGTGATGGGCAACTGGCATGCGTGGCATAATGTTTTTATTCGCTCTCGTGTATCGGACGTAAGTATCGCCAATCTCATGGTCTTTTCTATAGTGAATAACGTAAGCGTAGGATCGCGTTGTTTTCTGGATTTTTCCAGCGGACACACCTGGGGGTCGCCCACCAGTATCACCGGCAACAGGATCATCGATCCAACAGGCGACTGGGCCATGGTTTTGGACAACGGCGGACCGTATTTGGTGGTGGATAATCAATTTCGACTTCGGCCGAATACTCGCGCGGTGAGAATGACCTGGGCCGACCAAACCCTCGTTGGAAACGTATACACGCAGAACAACGTCGTCGAAGAACGCGGACGCTTCCGGAGAATAGCCGAACGGGTTGTCTCGCCGGATCAGATTTCGGACGCCCTCCCAGAACTACCACCGGTCCCGCCAAAGAAGAATCGTCCAATCATCGAAGTACCACCCAACGCCGGAGCGGGGGACATCCAAAAGGCCATCGATCAAGCGGTACAGATGGTCGGGGAACGGCCCGTGGTTCATATTCCCATGGGAGTTTATCAGATTGACCGCACCCTGGTTATTCCCCCTGGGGCCGACCTCCAGTTAGTCGGTGATGGTGCCAGTGAGGTTGCCACACGGTTGGTGTGGACTGGGTCGCCGGATGGTTGTCTTGTCCACATCGCGGGGCCCGGACAGGTGTCGCTGCAGGATCTTCACTTAAATGGTGGCTCGGCCTCAGCGCTGCTTGTAGAGTTGCCGGATGACGCCAATTCTCGCCTGCTGGCCGATCAGCTTAACGTGACCGGTTCGTCGTCCAGCCACGGGGACGAGCTGCCCGCGGCCCTGCGTGTGGAAGGGCTGAGCGAGGCCACGGTCCAGTTCCGCGCGCTCCAGGGGAGTGGGCAGGCGGGTCGGTGGGTGCAGGTGATCGGCCCCACTCGTGCACCTCGCGTTCCCGTCGCCATTTTCACGGGTGCGACAGGTTCCGCGGTGGGGCAGTACGAAGTTCGCAGCGGAGGTGCGCTCGTCGTGCGCAGTGTTTATCATGAGCGGAGTTCCGACGCCGTGTGCGGCCTCCATCTTTTTGACAGCGGCCACCTCTCCATCGACGCCACACGGTTTTCTTACGCGACGAGTCCGAATGCACCGACCGTTTTGGTGGAAAATTTTCGCGGGTTGTGCACGCTGGCAACCTGTCTTTTCATGCCGGTGGCCACGGAAGATCCCTGCCGCATCGAAATCCGCGGCGACGGCAGCCAAACGAGCGTGCTGGCTTTGAATAATCAGTTTTGGGTGACCAAACCGCCGGCGACGAGCGAGACGATCTGGCTCAATCGCGCTCAGCCGCCGGCGCAAGGCGGATTGGTGGGATGCAATATCAACACCAGTAACAAATTGGTGGCCGCGAAGGGGTTCGAATTCCTCAGGAATGTGCCGGACAGTCCCGATCCTGCCCCCTCATCCCAGGGTGCGTCTTCTTTCCAGGACCGCGGTGCTGTCAGTGATGAAACGATCATGCGGCACCTTCGGTGGCTTCGCGAAACAGTCCCCTGTTATCCAGGCAGGATGAGCGGCGAGACGGAAATCGTCATTCGCCGGGTGATCGCCACCGGCCAGGGGAAGGTGACGGTATGCATCCGCGGCAGACGATAAAGAATGGAATATCTTTTATCGAGGATTCGAATAATCCTGCGGGTACTTTCTATGCTATGTATCCGCCCGTCAATCGTCATAGTGGACGTAAATAAAGCGATATTCAGCGGAAAATTATCAGCGGCGTCGCGAGGGGCCTGCGGTGGGAGCCTGCCAGGTGTCTTGCAGG
>NZ_JACIYL010000134.1 GCF_014359955.1 Thermogutta sp.
TCAACTTCTCGGATGGTGTCCGGGATCCCCAGTTTTTCCAGGCATGGAATGCGCTTTTTGTTTCCCTGGGTCTGACCGACTCAACAAACAGGGAAGCCGACACCCAAACACCGCGACTTGAGAAACTCCGGAAATACCTTGTGCACAGCGGTGAGGAACTCGCCCAACAGAACACCGCATTTTCCGACTTGACCCGAGCTCAATTTGTTCTCAACTTTCTTTTTGACACCGTCATCCCGGCGTACCGTGAGTTTCACCGGGACCTGTTGAGCCACTGGAGCGCCGATGACTACTGCCATCCCTTTTTGCTCGCGCGATTCTGCGAGGGGATTCTGGCAACCCTCGCCGGCACGGATGGCGAACCTGCGGTTTCTGAAACACTTGTCCAAGCCACCCTCAAGCAACTCAACGACTATCTGGGGTACCGGCCGATCGCTATTCTCGAAGGCGACCGTCGGTGCAAACCGTACGATCATGAGTACGTCTGCGCGGTCCCTCTCTGGGTGAAAGGAGCCGGAGCCGCTGCAGGGCGTTATCAGACGCTTCTCGAAATGGCTCTTAACATCCTGCGGGAAACCCCCGAAGAGTTGCGTCGTGCGGCCCTTTTCGATCTCGAACAACTCGAGGAAATCGTGCTCGATCCTCGCGGATATGATATGGATCACCCCGTCCAACAGCGGCCGAATTACCTCTACGGACTGTGGGATCCTCACAAGCTCAACAGGCGGGGATATTACTGTCGGTTCGTGCTCCACGACGCTCACATCGAGAGCGTTTTATCCCGTGTCGAAGAAGCAGACCCGGCAGATCGTGAGGAACGCCTGTTCGAAGCAGCGGCTGTTCTCGCCGGCACCACCCTGATGGCCTCCGGTATCTGCGGGGATCGGCCGGGCGGCATCCTCTCGACTATTCCAATCGACCGCTGGCTCCACGGCATCGCCAGACTTCGCGACCAGTTTTACACGGATTTGTTGAACCGCTGCAGTGGCCCAAGGCGGACCCGATTGGAGGAAGAAGCACGGCAGCTCCGACAGCCCTTCGGCGGAACCCGGCAGGCCCTCAACCAACGATTGTCAGCGTATCGATCCCAGGAATTATGTGCCGCTGCGTGGGCATACTGCTTTGCGCGAATGGGGGCGATCCAGGAAGCCCGCCGCTGGATGCACCGCATCCACTCAGGCGCCGCCCGCATCCGCTGTGAGATTCGATGTCAGCTCAGCGAATGCGAATGGCTTCTGCGCCGTGGGAGGATCAAGGAATCGGCCGCCCGGCTGACTGAGGCTGTCGATCTGCTTCACCGCGCGATCGCCTGTGGGGCAGTTATCGACCCCTGGTGCATTCTGGGATTTGGTGGCCTGTTTCCCATTTTCGAACACACCCGGGATTCGATTTACGACCACCGTGTCGATCAGTTGGTCGGCCTGATGAGGGAACTGTTCCAGCAGTTCGCGGCGCTGCGGCGGGAGGCGGCCGCTTCCGGCGATCTCGACCTGGATGCCCAGATCGCCCAACAGGCCGCAACGCTGGCGGAATGGTGGGACCAGTTCGGAACTACGGCCATCTCGGATATCAACAGTTTTATAGCACGGGAGGAATGTGAGGCCTCTGAGCAGGTGGCGGGCGTTCTCCACGACTGGCGACAGCAACCCAGCGAAGCTCACAATCTCGCATTCTGGCGCGAACATGCCGAATCGCTCCGATCGGCGATCAGCTACGGACTCCTCGTCGATACCCTCGTCCAGCACGGCGACCTGCGCGCTGCGATGGCCCTTTTGGTGCATTGGGCTTCCCGGGCACACGAAGTCGGACTGGGTAGCGGCGAGATCTCGTTCCAGGTCATCGTACTGCGATGGTTCCAGGCCTTTTGGAAACAGGAGAAGAACGCGCACCATCGATGGGATCAAACCCGCAAATTTTTGGACTTTCTCGAAGCAAATGCGGAAGACTTTTTTCGCGTTCCGAAACTCTCCGAACTGCTCGGACGGACCGAACGCCAGGCCGCTCCTTTCAGCGGAGAAGAAGAGCCCGACAGCGGAACGGAAGATCTCTTCGAGGCGGCTTACGAGGGTGTCGTATTCCGTGACAGCGCCGATGACGGTTATGAAGGATCGATCGTGGACGATGACATTCCCACCGACTTCGGCCTGGCTGCCGTCCACAACGAAATTTTTGATCGCTGCAATTTTCTCAGCGCCATAATGCTGATCCGTTTTGATTCACTCCTCGGAACCCTCTATCAACTCCCCGAGGACGAATTCACCAGGGAAACACTGATCAACTGGTATCGCCACAGCCATCGCGTCCAGCAGGATCTCCTTCAACTGGCTGAGGATTTGCGACGTTTTCCCGTACCACCTCCGGGCAACTCGCTGGACAGCATGATCGAATTTGAGCGCCGGAGAAACATCCGCGAAACACTTTTGGAGCGGGCTCTCCATGCGGCACTGGACATCGCAAACCTGAGATTTTTGATCAGGGCCGCCATGGGAGAGCGCTTCCCATCTGAACTGAGCGCCCGCGACGAATGGGAAGACGTTTATTCTGGTCTGCTGCGGTCTGTTCTTTTCTCACAATCTGAAGTCTTCGAGGAAACTCTGGAAAAAATCCCCGCCCTCGTCAGCGAAAGACCGGTCCTTTACCAGCCCATTACCCGCGGCGGTTCACCCAAAACTTACTTCGAAGCTCGGGTACTCCATCGTTCTCTCGGCCTGTTGGTTTACCTGGCATCTCGGGCAGGTTGGGTTCTGCCGGCGCTCAGTGTCGTCAGCTTCGTCAAGAGCGCCGAGCAATCCCAGGTGGAAAGTGGCGGAAAGGTCTCGGAGATCGAACGGCTGTTTGAGGCCCTTGCCGAGGGCATCATGGCGGCACTTGTTTCGGCACCTCAAAATCCCAAGATCTCCGCCGAAGAACACCGGCATCGCATTCTCGAAAACCTGATCACCGTCGGACAGGTGCTTGCTGATTTCTGGATGGCCCTGTCCCAGGAAATTTATCTTTCCACCCTGGAAACGACGCCATTTCAAAAACAATGGCGCGATCTCCGCAAGTTTATCATGGATTACGGCCAGGCCATTTTTACTCCCACATTTATGGCCCAGGCGAATTTGCGCGGTGTATTGACCACCGGGACACTGCGATGGCTGGAAGCGGCCATTGAATCCGATGAACCCCGGTTTCACAAGCTGGGCGACGACGTGCGATCAGGGGAACTCGCCCTGTCCAAGGCGGGCGAATACCTCCGTTTCATTATCGAGAGCATTTTGGAAAACTATGAAGACTATCTCGACTATAACAGCATGACTGTCCAGTCCGATTATGGACAGAATCTTTACATCCTTCTGGAATTCCTTAAAGTCAAGGCAGAATTTCTCCGCCGCCAGTGGATGCTCAAACCCTTTATCGTCGCCCACCGCGTCCTTCTCCTTCATGACCAATGGGAGCTGGCCGAAGCCTGGGAAAACGAACTGGCTACGCAGTTCCGCGGCTGGGATGAGGTCTTCCTCAAAAAATACGAACGGCTGCGGAAGATGCATGGGATTCATCTGGCCGGCTTGTACGAACTCTTGAAAGGCGGATGCCTGCGACCGCTTCAAGAGGCCCATGTCGCAGCGCTCGTCCGTCCTGCTATGCGGGAGCTTTCCACCGGCCAGCCTGGCCGTCACTTTGAACAATTCGCGCAGCGTGCGGAAAAATTGGGGTCGTTCCATATTCCATTCGGTTACCGACGACCGGACTGGATGGAAGACCTGGAACAGGCCATCGACCGGGCGGAAATCGATCTGGAAGTGCTCGAACGGCCGTGGGAATGGGCAAGGCCAGCCTGGCAGGCAGGGGCTTTTCCGGTCGCCCAGTCCGACGACATTGTGAAGCAGGTCACCGACTGGGGACGCGCCATCCGCCGCGGATTCCGCGTCCTCTTTTCCTTTCCGCGAGATGAAGAATGAATCCCTCTGGCCGCCAGGAAACATCACTTGAAATCCCGGCGGAGTAGAAACGCCCAACACCCTCCCAGCAGGACTCCGTCACACCGCCCGTCGCCGATCCCTTTTATTCGGACGCGGATTGGTGGCTTTGAACCTGCGATGATGCCCCCGAAACCATTCTCTGCCGCCGGGCTTCATAAAGAAGAATAGCTGCCGCTACGGAGACATTGAGGCTGTCCGCCCGTCCCAGCATTGGAATGCGGACAGATTTCACCCAATCCTGGCGCCACACGGGGCCCAGGCCTTCTGCCTCGCTGCCCAGAATAATGGCCGTAGGTCCCGTCAGGTCTTCTTGGAAGTAGTCAGCGGCCCCATCCACCCGAGCCGCCACACATCTCAGCCCATGCTGGCGCAAAAACTCCAGAACTTCAGCACCGCTGGCCGCCACAACGGGCAGGCAAAAGATGGTCCCCAAACTTGCCCGAATGGCAGCGGGATTATAGACGTCACACCGTAGATCGGCGGCCACAACCGCAGCAGCCCCAGCGCCGTCAGCCGTGCGGATCATCGCCCCAAGGTTCCCAGGTTTTTCGATCCCTTCCACAACGAGGACAAGGGGTGCTTCCGAACCATCCTTGAGCGTGAGGTCCTTTAGGGAGAATGTCGGACACCGAGCGATAGCGACCACTCCCTCCTCTCGCTCGCCATATGTGACTTTTTCGAAGAGGCGTTTGGGCGTCTCAAGGATCGTGACGTTCCGGCCAGCAAGCATCTCTACGAGTTGCTTCGCCTTTTCGGTAGCAACTGTGGGGCAGTAAAACACCTCTTCGACGACCACCCCGGCCTCGCAGGCCCGCTCGATTTCCCGTACACCGTCGATGATGATACGTCCCGTCTTGCGCCGTTCGTCCGATTTACGAAGGGCCATCGCTTCTTTGACGCGACGGTTTTGAAAACTCTCAATGCGCAGCCACATATGATTTGGCATCTTTATTCACACACTGATGTCCGAATTTAACAACAATCGACAGTATTTCGCATCCTACCATTTCCAGATGCGGCGCCAATTCCAAATACTCGAGTCCTTCGTTTATTAACAAGAGCTGTCAGTCTCCTTCGCAATCTTCGCCACACCCCTTCCACTGTATGAATTCCCATTCACAGGATGCAATCCCAACCACCTAGGGACGAAACGTCTTTGTGCCCTGCGGGCGAACCCTGGGAACTCTATGACACGGGAGCCGATCACTGGGAAAGCCTGCCGGTCGTATTCACACGTAGCGACGCTCAACGGTTGGCAAACCCACGGACTAATTTTCCCGCGACACCGATCCCCGCATTATGCAGAAAACCACATCGTTTCCGCGATCCGCCGGATTGAAATCTAAACACAGGAATTGTTCATCTCTATATTCGTCAGTGACGGCCGTGGGATAGGGCGTGTGCAGTGGAGACCGCACATTCCAATCCCGCAGCCACGCCGGTAATCTGTCCTCATCTTCCTGAAGCACCATACTCAGCACCGTGATCATTAGCACAGATCCGTGATCCTGATCCGGAACCCAGTCGCGATCGGCCGCTAAAAGGCGGGAAGATACGATGCAGCGATTTAGGCGATTCGTCGAGGCAATTGCGCGAAACTTCCCCGGGTTGACGAGTTGTTATAATAGGTCCCGAAACCAGTGTAGCAATTTCCCTGAAAACTTAAGTACAGGAAGACCGCCATGCCGAAGAAGACGATTTCCAGCCGTGCATTGCTGTTTACTGTTTGTGCAGGTTCCGCTCCAGAAGCCCGTTGTCAATCCCAACCTCTGTCCGTTGGGGTCTGGCGACGACTTATTTTGCTCGCTTTGATGGTTTTGTCAGCGAACGTTGCCCGCTTTGCCCTGGGCGAGCAGAAGCCCAGATACACCGTGACGGAAACCGACGACCGCATCACTGTGGTGACACCCCATCTGGAGCTGGCCATCCAAAAGAGAGGATACGTCAGCGGTATCGCCGCGCAGTCGTTTGTCGATCGGAAAACGGGATTCAGGGACGCCGGGTTCGGCCTGGATATCGTGGACTGGCTAATGGAGCCCGGTTCGGATGAGTCATACCGGAGTACGTTGCCGCCCGATCTGGTCTATCAATTTAATAATCTCTATCATGGTCAAATTCCCAAACGATCGATCGAAGGTCCACAGATCTGCACAAAAGCCAGAGAGCTTCATCCTCGGATCGTTCGCGGGAGGGACTTTGTTGCCATCCAGCAGGAATTCCGTTATTATCTCGCGGCACCAGGGAAAAAAGCGGGGTCTGTCTGGCGGCAGTGGATTGTCGTTCCCAGCGATACCCGGTACGTCTTTACAATGGACAGTGTCGAAATTGTCAATGATAGTCCTGCGTTATTTCTTCGCATAGATATGCCGGGGCACATCCGACACAAAAAAGGAGACACTTTCGACCTCATATATTTGAGTTATTTCGGTTTTATTCCTGCGAAAGAATTTTTTGAGGACTTTCCACCGGACGCTCGTTTCCGATACGTCCGCGGAGAGCAGCCGCTGCCTGATCGGTTCATTCGCGCCTACCGTCTGTGTGACCCCAAGACGGGCACCAAAGGGCCATGGTTGGCGGGAATGACCCTCGATCCCGCTATGGTGTACGACGCCTGGTGTCACCAGCGAGGCTACGTGTGCATGATTGAAGAGATTGGCGGTTATCCGATCAAGGCCGGCCAGACCTTCAGCGCCGCCTATATCATCGGATACTTCGACACGATCGGGGAAATGAATATGACCTACGACCAGTATGCCGGTGCCCGTGCGATTGAAGTGGACGAGTCCATCCCGCAGTGGCGTCTGATACCGGCCCGGTAGTGTTTTTCCTGTAGAGTGGTCGGGGAAGCCGCACCATTAGAACGGGGCAGAGTGCTCACAAATGCAGCGACCCGCCGAGCTTCGACCGCGCCCCCTACGTTTATTCGCAAAAATGAGCGAAAATGGTGGTTTCAGGCAATGGTTGTGCCGCATCGGCAGATTGTCAGCGCAGGACGCAGGGGTGTTGCCCGCCAATTGTCGAACAATCTGCTGTGCGTTGATTCGACGTGAATCTCAGCCGCTTCAACATAGCGGCATACCAATGACCGGGGAGTGATGGAAAGGATCCTCGTATGAAATTGCCGATCGAATACACCACGTCGCTGGTCGAAGTCTCGCGTCAGGCAACTGCCATCGAGAGGGAAACCGGTGTTTTGCAAGAGGACATCGCGTGGTTGTGGCCGAGGTTGCTCTCCTGCCGCGATCAGGTTCTTGCGGATGTCGAAAACAAGAAGAACGGCCGGCCGTCCCCGATTTTCCCGGAGCCTGTCGATTCACGGTTTTTCGACCTTCCAGAGGAGCTTCTGACGACATCGCACTCCGAACTCGACCGGATGGTGGAGGTCGCCCACAAATTCGGGCAGGAAAATGATTCCGTCGTGGTCCTGGGTATCGGTGGCTCTTACATGGGTGCGCGGGCCCTGTTCGAAGGATGCTGCCATCCCCACCACAATGAGCTTCCACGTGAACGACGCGGAGGCCATCCTCGACTGTACTTCGAGGGAAACAATTTGGATAACGACACGATGGCCGGGCTTATCGAACTGCTGGAAAATCGCCCGGATGAAAAATGGGGCATCGTCGTCATCAGCAAGAGCGGGTCCACGATCGAGACGGCTGTCGCTTTTCGGATATTCGTGGAGGCCCTCCGTGGTCACTGCCAAAAGAAGGGGCTATCCCTCGGAGAGCATATTCTTGTGGTAAGTCAGGAGGGGAGCAATCTGTGGCGATTATGTCAGTCGCTGGGCGTGCCGACGTCTCACATGTTCGCATTCCCCAATGACGTTGGGGGCCGGTTCTCCGTGCTCAGCGCGGTCGGGCTCATCCCCAG
>NZ_JACIYL010000135.1 GCF_014359955.1 Thermogutta sp.
CAGCACGAGGCACAAGGAGGCAAGGATGCTGATTCTGACTCGAAAGAATAACGAACGGATTGTTATCCGCTTGGCTGACGGGCGGCACATCGAAGTTGTTATTGCACGGATTTCATCGCGGTCCGTGAAAGTCGGCGTCATTGCGGACCGGGACATCCTCATCTTGCGGGAGGAACTTCAGAAGAGGAGACCGCAATGCGAAGCTACTTCTCCGTTGAATGCTCAGCAGACGGACGCAGAAAAATAGCCGTCGGAAATACGGAGTTTGAGTTTGCTCTTTTTCTCGACGAGCAGAAACTCCGTGACCCACACGCTCGGGAAACCGTCACCGCGTGGGCATTGGGACTCTTCTCCTGCCCCGGTGCGAACATCTCGAAAAAGACGATTGATGACCTGTTCGATTACCTCGACGAACAGTGGCCACTTCAGAGGTCACTTTTCCCGAGGCCGAAGCTGCGTCTTTGGTAGGAAAGGAGAAACGCGATGCTGTGTGACATTCATTTAGCTCATGAGGCATTCCGTGAAAACATTGAGAAATCGGCACAAAAACACTGGCCCGGATGTGACTTACGGCGAATAAGGCGACCGGGAACACGTGGGTACTACGTGTTTTCAATCGGGGTGTTTAAAGATGGCCAATTGATTGCATACGCAAAAGTCAAAGGGTGGAGGCAGTATTGGCAGGCTGTTTGGTTAGATAGCTGGAAATCACTTGTGTCGTGGCATCTCATCACGCAGAACAAGAGATGACGACTGGGAACCGATCAATGACTGCAAACGTTACCCCCACTGTGGCGGTGCTGTTTGCTCAAGCGCGGACGCATTACCGATCGCTGCCTGGGGTTGAGGTCTGGGATCGTCGCAGGGACGCGCGAGGTTATCCTGGCCCGTACCCGGTCGTCGCTCACCCGCCATGTCGCGTTTATAGCCGTTACCTTAGCAAACAGGCCAAGGCACCGCCAGACGAGTATACGCTCGCAATATTCGCGGTCGCGGCGGTTCGGGCCTACGGCGGGGTCTTGGAACATCCGCGGATATCGAAACTGTGGGATCGCTGCGGTCTTCCACCGCCGGGAGAATCCGACGCCTGGGGATTTACGATCGAAATATGGCAGTGGTGGTTCGGCTATCCTGGCGGAAAAAAAAGAACGTGGCTCTACTGCTGCGGCGTGCACCCGGACGACCTGCCGCCGATCCCGTACCGTCTCTGGACCCCTGGAGATCATGAACGATGGCAGCTCTTGTCGCGAGCGGCGCGGTCGAAAACACCGCCAGCGCTCTGCGAATGGCTGGTGTCCGTGGCACGGCTCTGCGGGCGTGTCATTTCTCCCCGCAATGACAGGGTGCATTTCGAATCACCGGAGGATGCGCAGTACGAATCCAAAACCATGTGATTTGCAATGGGTGATTCCAGGCAGGGCCGGTGCCCCGCTGGGTCTCATAAGCCCAGCTTGCCGGGTTCGACTCCCGGGCCTGGGAATCGCCGGGCGGTCCGGCGAAGGGAAGATTGGAAACCAGGACGGCGAAAAGGAGAAAGACGGATGACTGGAGGCATATCGGATGCCCAACAGGACGGTTAGGGAAGGATTTCTCGACAGTCCCAAAGTTGACCTGTTGGACTGGTTCGCCGAATGCGTGTATCACCGGATGCTTCTCGCCGCCGACCATGCAGGGCGACTGGACGGTCGTAGCAGTGTGCTCAAAGCCCGCCTGTTCCCCCTGAAAGCCAGTCTGCGGGAGAGCGATGTTCAACGCGCGGTCAATCAGATCCTAAAGGCCGGGCTGGCGGTGAGCTGGATAGCCCCCAACGGTCAGCCAGTATTGCAGCTAACGAACTGGCACCGCGATAGCCGGGCAGCCACCTCCCGTTACCCCGACCGTGAAGGTCGATACGACATCCGATATGTCGCGCTTCCAGCACCGACCGAAGAGGGCACAATCTGGGTGGTGGAGTCGTCTATCGTTTCAAATCGCAACGGGAATGGCGACACAGGCCCACCGGGCGGGGGAGAGACAACCCTGCCACGATCCCATACGGATGGGATACCGATGGGATGCGGACCCCATTCCAAGAACGATAGAACGATAAACGATAGAACGATAAACGATAGAACGATAAACGATGGAACGATAAACGTAGATAGCTCGGAGCCGAAGCAAGTTCGCTCCGAGCCGACTCCGCCGACCTCTTCGCGGCCTGTTCTCGTGTTTCCGGTTGTCGGGGAAAGGAAAACCTGGGAGTTGAGCCAGGAATTCCTGGACACTCTCGCCCAGCGGTATCCAACGCTGGACGTTCTCTCGGAGGCAAGGAAGGCCCTGGCTTGGATTGAGGCCAACCCGGGCAGGCGGAAGACCGCTAAAGGGATGCCCCGCTTCATCGTGAACTGGCTCAACCGGGCAGTTGACAGTTCCCGCGGGACACCACGTGGGCTTACTGCCAGAGCAAACGGCGGATTGAGCGATTTGGAAAGGCGCAACCTGGAAGCGACCCGGCTTTGGCTTGCCCAAAAGGAGCAGCAGCATGCTAACTGATGCGGAACGGTTTGCCATCGTGATGAACGCTCTGGGGGCCGCGTTCAATCGGCCGATCACGCCCGCGGTCCTCACCGCCTACGAGATGGGCCTGGAAGGGCTGACAATCGACGAGGTCGAGTTCGCAGCCAAGCGGGCCCTCCGGACGTGCAAGTTCATGCCCACTCCGGCAGAACTGCGAGAGCTGGCTGGGGGCCTCAAGCCTGAAGACCAGGCCGTTCTGGCATGGGAGACTGCCGTCCGAGCGGTCGAGGCCTACGGCTGGTACCACAGCGTGCAATTCGAGGATGCGGCCATCACGGCGACGATCCGCAGTCTGGGCGGCTGGCAGCGGTTCTGCGAGCGGTGCGGCGGTGAGGAAGAGAAGTGGCTCCGGCAGGACTTTCTCAGGACCTACGCGGCCTACTGCAAAGTGGGCGTCAGCCCGGAAGCGGCACTGCCGCTGGCCGGGGAGTTCGAGCGGCAGAACACGCTCTTGGGCTACCGCAGGCCTGAGGACCGGCCAGCCCTCATCCCGTGTGAGTACGCACCATCAACCGTGCGTCGGATCGGGCGCTCGGAAGCAAGTCGAGAGGCTCTCGCGATAGTCAACGAGCTTTCAGAAGCAATGCGGGTACCGGAACGATGAATCCTGTCACTGAAAGTGATGTTCTGTATTGCAAGCACTGTGGGAATAAGCTTCCTCACACGAACAGACACAGTGCTTTTTGTTCGCGTGCGTGTCGCAGGGCCTACCGCATGACGGTGCGATCGAAAGAGGGCGGCACGCCGTCGAGTGCAACAATGTGGCTCCCCGGAACGGCGGAGAAAATCGCGGTTATTCGGGCCCGAGTGGAAGCCGGTGAGGACTGTTTCCACCCGTGTGACGTAGGCTGGGACGGTCTGTACGAGGATTACTTGCCTCGCGAGGGATGAGATGGCTGATCAGGCATCCGTGACGATCGATCTTCCCTGGCCGCCGACGGCGAACCGCTACTGGCGGAACGTGAATGGGAGGATGGTCCTGTCCCGGGATGGGCGGCGATACCGCGAAGCCGTGGACGGCTTGGTATGGAAGCAGTTTTGCGAGTCTGGACCGGTGGGCTTCGGCGAGAGCCATTTAGAACTCACAATCGAGGCTTATCCGCCAGATCGGCGGAGGCGCGACCTGGATAACCTGCTCAAGCCTCTCCTCGACGCCCTGCAACACGCGGGGCTGTTTGCGGATGATTCTCAGATCGTGAGCCTGCAAATCAGAAGGCGCTGCGTCGCTGCGTACGGATTGGTGCGGGTGTGCCTGACTGCGATAAGTCATGATGAGAATGTGTTCTAAAAGAATTGATGATCGTTAGAATGAATGAGAAAGGAGGATGTCGCATGAAAAGTACACTGGACTATGACCTTTTCGTGGCGGCGAAAGACAAGCTGGGGCGCGCGTTCGAGACCTGGAAGCGACTGGTGACGCTTCGTCAGCATGTTCAAGATTTGAAGGATGCACTAAAAGAGGCGCGGGAACAGTTGGCTATGACGGAAATGGAGTTCCACTCTGTCATGCGGGAAGTGACAGAAATGACATCCCCAGAGGATCAGGTAGAGAATGGACGATTCTGAAAAACACTTTTACAGGAATCTGATTCAATCCTGGAAAGACTACATTGTTGAGTATCATTGCGTTCTCCTTTTATGGAAAGGTTTTTCTGTTAATGACGTGGTTGAGGTAACCGGTTTGGATAGCCGGGTAGTGAGGGAATATCGTCGAAAAATCCTTGCTGTTGGGAATTTAACGGACCGCATGGATGGAATTGTGGGCCCGCGTCCATCAGAAGTATGGCACAAAGCCCAGCTAATACGGTACATGCGTGGTAAAAACGTCCGGGATAAAACCTCAGGAGTTACAGAATGGAACGCTGGGAATGTTGGGTAGTGGATTGGCTGAACGCGCTCGAGGTTGGTAACGGGCTCAGTGGCCGTGCCGTGGATATGATTGATACCCTCGAGATCGAAGACGGCGGGACGGCGGAAGAGCAGAAATTTTGTGAATTGTTGCGGCAGGCTCAGGAAAGCCTGTGGCAAGGTGACTTTGAGCGGGCCCTTGCGCTCGGCCTCACGGCGGCCAAGGTTCACGTCGAGTCCTGGAATCCTCCGCCGTGGAAAAAGCCTGACATTGAGCAGTTGAAACGGGATGGAGTGAGTGATGAGCAGATCTGCTGGATTCTAGGGTGGAAGGACGAGAATGGCAATCCCGACTTGAAGAAGTTGCAGGAAGAGCGACGCCATCCGGGGATTCATCTGGATGGCTGGCAACCGCCGATTGTGAAGGAGTTCGAAGAGCGGAAACAGTCCGTATTGCAGCGGATTGAATCACTGAGGAGACGTTTTCGAGTACGGTTCGTGGACGAGGTTGTGGTCATTCCCGTGCCGGGAGTATCGAGGAACACGTGGGAGTTGCTCCAGACGTTTGGGAATTTGCAGCGTCTGGGGTGGTCGGTCCGGAAGATTGCCCAGCATTTAGGTCTGTCTTACGCGAAGACCCTCAAGTTACGGGATCAATGGAAGGAGATCTATGGCCAAGCATCTAAGTCCGCAACAGGTGGAGCAGGTGGCGGAGTTGTGGCTGAAGGGGTGGTCGGTCCGCCAGATTGCCAGGCAGATGGGTTACCCGGAGAGGACGATTTCCAGGTGGGTGAAGAAGCTCCGGGAGAAATGGAACCAGGAGATTTCGATTTTGCCCGCAGAGATCGTGGCGGAACTGAGGCAATTGAGGGCGGAGGCGTGGAAAGTGGGGCTTAGGCATCCTGGTGTTCAGAAGTTGATTGCTTGGTGCATTGAGCAGGAAGCTCGGATTGCCGGAATCTATCAGCAGCCGCGGGATACGAACACAACGGAAATCCGTGTAGCAGGACACAGTCCCGAACAGCTGAGAGAGATGCTCATGGAGAAGGTGCAGCGGCTCCTCGGGCCGCGGAATAATTGAGTGGCATGGATACGTCCCTTGTCGAGCAAATTACCCAGTTGATCGATTCGGGATACTGTCGGTTTCGTCCGCGTCCGGACCGCCCTGAACTCTTCGACGAGCAGTCGTCCTTCGTCTACGAGCAGCTTCCCGGGGTGGCGGTGTTGATTGGGGGGAACGGATCTGGCACGACCACCGCGGCCGCCTATAAGCTGGCCAGATTTGTGCTTTCAGTGCAACCACCCCCGCGTCGCGATACCCCCTTCTGGATCGTCTCGGAGACATTTGAGCAAGTCTGCGGCGTGGTGTGGCAGGAGAAGCTTCTGGGAATGGGGATGATTCCGTCTTGCGAGATTGATTGGGACGGGATCAGTTGGCTGGACAAGAAGCGTGGCTGGCCGAAGGCGGTCCGCTTGAAGCCGTGGCCGGGCAGGCCGGGAAAGAACTGGATCTTGGAGTTCAAGAGTTTCGCCCAGGGGGAAAGGGGCCTGCAGGCCCGCTCCATCGGCGGCTTTCTCTTTTCTGAGCAGTTTCATCCTGATCTTCTCATCGAGGCCCTGCGGGGCTGCCGGGAATACATGTTTCCCGGATCGTGCTTTGCAGAGTTTACGCCGACTGATCCGGAATTGTGTCTGTGGGTGGAATCGGTCATTGACAACCCCCCGCCGGGATGGAAGGTGTACCGGTTGAATACTGAGTGCAACACGGCGATTTCTCGCGAGTGGTTGCAGATCTTTAAAGCCAGCATCCCGCGGGAGATGTGGGACACGCGATTGACTGGCGCGTTGCCCACCTGGGAAGGGGCAATCTTTGAGACGTTCAGTCGGGCGAAGCACGTCATTCCGCGGGAGTCGATCAAGTTGAGCGATCACGGCTGGAAATTCTACGGGGGCCTTGACTGGGGAGCGAGTCGCGAACATCCCTTCGCGGGCGTCATCGGGGCACGTAATCTGGAAGGGGAGTGGATCATTTTTGAGGAGTACTGGAACAACACCCCGCAAACGACGATGGGCGATCATCTGGGGGCGGTGAAGCGGCTGTGTGAGCGGTTGGGTATTAGGCCTCTGTTTTATGCCGATCCCAGTCGGCCGGATTGCATCGCGCAAGCCCTGGAGTTGGGATTGAATGTCTTTCCAGTACCGCGAACCGGAGTGCGTTCGGTTCTCCTGGAAAGTATCGATCTGGTACGAACTCTCTTGGGTGGTGATGAATCAGGGCGTCCGCGCCTGCGGATCACCGAGAATTGTCGGCACTGCATTGAAGAGCTGCGACGGTACCGCTGGCGGCGTCCCCCACGGGGAATTTGGCAGAACGTCGCGCCGCCGGAGCCAGTGAAACGGGATGACGATACGGTGGACGCTCTGCGGTACATGATCTGGGGAGCAACCCGGGAATTGAGGACGGGCAACGTCGTTACGGAGCAGGTACGGCCGAAGCTCCGCACGCTGCCTGAGATCAACGACAAGCTGGAGGGATGGTTTCAGCGATGACGCCTGAGCAGAAGCGGATTGTGAGGCAATTTCGCCGGAGTGAACTGTGGCAGACGATTCGCCAGTGGGAAAGCTATGCACGCGAAATCAACAGGGGAGGGCGTCAGGCAAACCAGGCCGCGGCGGAGTTTTTGAAGGCCATCCAAAGAGGCGGTGCCAGTGAGCTTCTCCAGAAGGCGGTGCGGATTATCTACTCGCAAGCCCAGAATGAGGTGCTTCGTTACGGGCTTGGCGATGTCTGGAAAGGCGTCCGCATGGTCATTGAGGGTTTCATGAGTTTAGAGCCGCTGCTCCGCGAGACACTGGGAACAGAGAAACGCGAACTGAATTTGGCCATGCGGCTTCTGGAAGCCTTTTCCGATAACCCCGATGTCCTGCATTGGGCGGCACGGGTCCTGCGAGGCAAGGGGTTCCGGGTCGTCCCTGAGGGATCGCGATTGGACCGGGTCCGGCCCTATCCCATGGAGCCCACCCTCGGGGACCAGGTCGTTATTCGCGGGAGAACATTTCCTGCCGATCACCCCGTGGTTACCGGGGAAATGGTGCGCAGCCCGGAATCCTCGAATGTTTACAGCTTCGGGTACGACGCGGAAACCGCATCGTTATTCATCCGGTTCAAGGCCCCGCCGCCACCCGGGTCCGGGATACGCGAGAAGCCTGACCGGCCAGGACCGCTGTACCAGTATTTTCATGTTCCTGTGGACGTGTTCTTGGCCATGCTGGAGGCCCCTAGCAAAGGTAAGGCCGTGTGGGATCTCATTCGTAGACGCGGGACCGTATCGGGCCACCGCTATGACTACACCTTAGCGGGAATCGTTGGAGGTTACGTGCCCCGCAAGGCCGTGTACATGGGTC
>NZ_JACIYL010000136.1 GCF_014359955.1 Thermogutta sp.
TGTCACGACGGTGGTCGTGGAACACAGCCGGGGATTTGTGCCGGTGGGGCAGTGCTCTTTTCGGCTTGTGGTGAGCGGGTGCCATCGACAGGAGGTATTTCGTGCCAGCCAGTGGTTTATCGATCGGCTTAAGGAAGATGTTCCCATTTGGAAAAAACCTGTCCCAGAAGACACGACGGCCGATGAGGCAGGTTGAGGGGACATTGTTCATCGCGCAGGGAAGTGATCTCCCGTTTCTGATCTGAAGAAAATAAGGTTTTGGGTACCAACGTTGAGGCGAATGAAAGACGACCTATGAGCACCAACAGGGAACGAACAGACACAGCGAGTCCGGGGGAGACGGTAGCGCGGTGGGCCGATTCACTTTCTCCCGTCGAGGCTGAAGACGTGGAACTTTCTGAGGCAGTGGGACGTGTGCTGGCGGTGCCGCTGGTCGCCGATCGCGATAGCCCGCCGCTCGATGTCAGCGCCATGGACGGTTATGCCGTGCGCTGGGAGGACCTGCGGAATCGTCCGGCTGTGCTGCCGGTGATCGGCGAAGCACGGATCGGTCAGCCCCCGATAGAGCTTGGGCCACATTCCGCGATTCGCATCGTGACCGGCGCGCCCGTCCCCAAAGGAGCGGATACGGTACTTCGCCGCGAGTGGGTCCGGGAGCACGGGACGCACATTGAGGTTCCCGCCGAACTGGGCGTTTCGCGGGGACAGGATATCCGGTTTCAGGGCGAGAACATCTCCGCCGGGCAAACCGTGGTCCCGGAAGGAACGCTCGTGACGGCACCTATTCTGGGTGCGTGCGCGGGCTTCGGGTACAGCCGGGTGCGGGTGTTTCGGCGGGTCAGAGTGGCCCTCTTGGTCACCGGGAATGAACTCGTCGCCGTCGATGACTCAGTCCAACCGTGGCAGCTTCACGATAGCAATTCATGGTCGCTGCGGGGATTGCTGAGCATGGTGCCTTTCCTGGAATTGCGACTGCTCCAGCATATCCCGGACGATTTGGACCAAATGGTCGCGGCCCTGACGGGAGCCCTCCATCAGGTGGATTTGGTGTTGATGACGGGTGGCGTATCGATGGGAGATACAGACTTCGTACGGCCTGCGCTGGAAAAAATTGGTGCGACGATTGTCTTCCACAAGTTGCCCATCCGTCCCGGAAAACCTCTCTTGGGGGCGATGTGCCACGACAGGCCGGTGATGGGGCTTCCCGGCAACCCCGTCTCCGTTTTGGTCACCGCCTGTCGCTTCGCCGGCATGGTGCTGCGACGTTTGGGCGGGATTTCCCGCTGGCAGCCGCGTCCCACCCTGGTGGAGGTGAACGATCCCGAGGTGAGCAACCCCACACTGTGGCTTTATCGGCCGGTACGCCTTGTGGAACAGGCCGTCGCGGAATTCCTGCCGACGCGGGGCTCGGGAGACCTTGTGTCTGCTGCCAGGTCTGATGGCTTTGTGGAAATTCCGCCGAATACGGTGGGAACAGGTCTTCGCCATTATTATCCCTGGAGCCTGCTATGACCGGTGACTCGTCGGTTCAGAGAGAGAATCTTGAATCGCAGAAGAGGCCGAGCCACTGGGCGGACGGCCGGGTGAACATGGTCAACGTGAGCCACAAGCCCGAGTCCCTTCGTCGCGCCTTGGCTGAGGCCCGCGTCCGTGTTTCGCCGGAGCTTGCCGCAATCATTCAGTCGCAGTCGCTGTTCAAGGGCGACCTGTTCACCGTGGCGTCGCTCGCTGGGATTCAAGCCGCCAAACGTACCGGCGAATTGATCCCGCTCTGTCACAACCTCCCCCTGGACTGGGTTGATGTCCGCGTGGAACTTCGGGACCTGACTGTCGTCATCGAAGCAGAAGTCCACACGACGGGGCGCACGGGAGTGGAAATGGAGGCGCTCACGGCTGCCGCGGTGGCGGCCCTCGCCGTCATTGACATGGGCAAGAGTGTGGACCGGGAGATGGTCATCGAATCCGTGCGGCTTCTGGAAAAAAGCGGAGGCCAGCATGGGGACTACCGGGCACCCGATCGACGGGAAGAAGACGCAAAATGATCACGCCGTTTCGCGTTGCCGTCCTCACCTGCAGTGATCGTTGTTCTCGGGGTGAAAGCGAAGATCGCAGCGGTCCCGCCCTGGTGCAGTTTGTTCGAGAGAAGTGGTCGGCGGAGGTCCTCGCGGCGGCCTGCCTCCCGGATGACGCTGATCTGATCTGCCGACAGATTCTAACCTGGGCCGAAGGCGCACCACCCCCGGACCTCATTCTGACCACGGGGGGAACCGGCCTTGGGCCGCGGGATGTCACACCGGAAGCGACTCGCCGCATCCTGGATCGTCCCTGGCCGGCCATCCTGGAGCTTGCCCGACTGCGCTGCCTTCCGCAAACGCCTTTGGCGTATTTATCGCGGGGGGAGGCCGGCGTTGTCCGGCGATCTCTGGTGATCAATCTTCCCGGTTCTCCCCGGGGCGCGCTCGAGACCCTTGCCGCCATTGCTGATGTTATTCCCCATGCCATTGCCATGCTTCACGGTGAAGGGCATGAAGGACACGCCCACGGCAATCCTCGGTAAGTTTCACGAAGGCACGGCCGGATTGTGAATATTTATGGTCGATCGAATTCCCGTCTATATTCTGGCCGGTGGCAGGAGCAGCCGATTTGGAAGTGATAAAGCCCTGGCGACTCTCGCTGGTGAGCCTTTGCTTTCCCGGCTGGCGCGAATGGTGACGCCGTTTGCAACTTCGGTGACCGTGGTGGCTGACAGGCCGGGCAAGTATTCTTCGCTGGGACTGCGGACGATCGGGGACCTATCTCCCGGTCAGGGACCGTTGGGTGGTCTGATCACCGCCCTGGATGATCTCCGCGAACCCTGGATGCTTTTGTTGTCGTGCGACCTGGTGCTTGTGAAGGCCTCGTGGATTGGCCTACTGATGAGCGTGCGTCGCGCCAGCGCTCTTGCCGTGGCTTTTCACCACGACGTATGGGAGCCGCTCTGTGCGCTTTATTCCCGGGATATTCGTCCTCGTGTGCAGGAGGCAATAATGGCCGGGCAGCGGAGTCTTCAAGAACTCCTCGCGGCGGTGCCCGCGGTGCCGGTGCCCCTTCCGCCAGATTGGCCGCCGATCGTGCAGATCAACACGCCGGACGATTTCCGCCGTGCTGAAGAGTGGCTGAGAACGTTGCGGCAGCCGGAAGCGTGAGTATCGGGCGGTCTTTTCGTTTTGTCCATTTTGCCTTGTTCCATGTCCTCGTCGTCTTGCTCGTTCCCACGTTCTTTCTGACGGGGATGCGGACCTCCCCATGGGTTCGGGAAATTCAACCCGGAGCGACCCGCTCGTCGGGTCCGACGAACACCGATTGATGACCCATTCCCCTTCACCGGGCACGACAAGCGTGCCTCTCCGTGACATGTCGGAGTTTTTGGGAAAGTGGCGATGGATCAGCCCCGCAGTGAGTTGACAGCAACGGCGGCACCGCCCACCGCGTATCGCACTCTTCCTACCATTGGCCGTTAAGACCACTCCAGGACTGTTATTAGTAACATAGTCGCATTTAATTGTGCTGCGGGTGTTTATGAAAATTTTTGTTATGGGTGTTGCGACCTCGGCGTAAAAGACGGATGGAAGACGTCAAGTCCATTGAAGAAGTCGCAAGAACGGAGAGTTGCGTATGACACTCGGTCATCTCACAAACCGCTTCGTGTGTTTGGTGCTGCTTGTCGCCGTTTTGATCGGGGCACTCCATCAGAAGGCGAACGCTCAGGCTGTCGCAGTGGACCCATCAGTCGAAGTCGCCTCACCACTCGATTTGGATCTGCCGGCTGTCATCGACAACATTCCTTCTCTCACCGATCGCCGTGAAGACTGGATCCGTGCCACTCCGGAACAACGCAACCCCATTGCGGAAAAGATCGGCGAGGAAGGTGCTCGTGCCTATGCGAAAAGCAGGGGTTATGAGCCGATTTTCGATGGCGTCGGACGAACCATTCCCCAAGGTCTGGACCAGGTCTATCGTGATCCCAGGACGGGTGAAATCGTGGTCATCGAGGCCAAAGGCGGGACGTCTCCGTTGGGTCGGGCATATGGCTATGAGCAGGGCACCAAACAATGGGCTATCAAGTCGGCCGAGCGAATGGCCATCAATCCCAAAGCCTCAGCGGTTGAGCGCAAGGCCGGGGTAGAGGTCATCAAGGCAGCTTTGCGAAATGACCTTCGCGTTGAGGTGGTCCGCACCGAGCACGTGCTGGGCCGACCCGTTCGGGTGATTCTGGAGTCTGTCCACAGGAGCTCGGAATGTGCTGAAGAGGTGCGTGCGCTGGCACAGGCGGCCATGGAGCGTCTGCGGCTGACAGGTCTCGTGGTTGAGGAACTTCCGCGGCGGACAACGGTTTCTGGTGAGAGCACGGAAAAAGTCGGCAGTGTCGCCCGGGGCATGGAAACGCTGACCAAAGCGCTGCCGGAGGCTGCTGAAGAGATTAAGCAGGCCGGTCGCGTGGGGCGGGGTGCAGTGGCTGCTGAGGAAGGAGTCCTGCAAGCGACGCGCGGAACCGCCCGGGCAGCGGAAGCCGTGGAAATGGCGGCGGCCGCCTCCAAGGCAGAACGCGCGATATCGGGGCTGGGAAAGGCAGCCAGGGCCGCGGGGCCTGTGGCCGCGGCGCTGGACGTGGGAGTGAGGATTTACCGCTCGCACGAAGTGGAAGAAGCCTATCAGAAGGGTGAAATCACCCGAGAGCAACGCAACCTGGAGCACGCAAAAAATGTGACAGGTTGCGTGGGCGGCTGGGCTGGTGCGTGGGCCGGTGCCGAATTAGGAGGAAGCGCCGGGGCCGCCATCGGCACGGCGATCTGCCCCGGAGTGGGAACCGCCATCGGTGGTGCAGTCGGCGGGATCGCCGGTGCCATCGGAGGTTACTGGGCTGGCGAAAAGGGCGCCGAGTTTGGTACGGAAGCGCTCCTTGGCTCTTCAAAAGCCTCACGTTGACGATCATTGGATGATCAGCTTGTATTCACCGGGCACGACAAGCGCGCTTCTCCGACCTTGGGCAACCTTTCCTTCCGGAACATCTCTCGGAGGGGCCTGGTTGTCAGGTCCACTTGTCAACCTTGGATGATCCACCCCAATTCACTCGCATTCTGGTAGGGGCCATTCATGAATTGCCCCAACGGTGTTAGCCAGCGCAATGTGAACCAGACGAGCACGTCCCTCCGGGAATTTTTCGGAGGGGCACGCTTGTCGTGCCCGATGAAGCGATATGGTTTATCCAACGTCGGAAAAGCGGACCGTGGAACGCGTGGTTCCATTGCATGGATTGGAGGGTCGGCTTCCACGCCGACCGGTGACCCCGGTTCCGACCGCGCCAACGGCAAGGTTGTGGAGGCTAAAGCCTTCACCAGATAGCGGCGATAAATCGCCGCACTCCATGGAGTGCGGGGCTTTAGCCCCGCTTTTCGCGCGGGACTTCAGTCCCCGGGAAAAAGCAATCGATGATCGAGCGTTGAATGGCGGACCTGACAAGCAGGTCCCTCCGAAAGAGGTGCCTCCGGGATCAATCTCACCGCTCTGAAGACCTTCCCGGGGTTCACACGCCTTTCCCGGGGGCGGCGACAAACTGGGGATAGTCAGCATGCGAGACGCTTGACGGCGCGCTTCTGGCTACTATATTAAAGGCCGTGCCGTACGAGTTCAGATCGGCGTGGAGCAAGGAACTCCTTTAACAGAGGGCAGACCGTGCAAAGAATCATTTGCACAACGGGAACATCTATTCTCACGAATGCCAGGCACTCATTCGGCAATCAGGCGTCGCTGCCAAACGCTCAGCTCATCAAGGAGTTTGTGAGTAAGAAGAGAACTCAATCAGCGGACCGTGAGCAGTTTTTGGCCGAACTGTGCGCGGAAACCCATAGCCTGGAGCAACTCGCTCTCCAGCAAACCGATCAGGTTGTGTTGCTGCACACGGAAACCGACGACGGTCGGGAATGTGCCGAAGCGGTTCGCGATCTGATTCGCGAGGAGTTCAGCGTCGATGTGTGGCTTCGCGAAGTGGAAGGACTTCAGGTGCGTGACGCCGCCCGTTTCCGGCGGGTCGGTCTTCACAAGCTGTTCCAGATATTGAGAGACGAGTGTGTAGAGTGGCAGCAGCAACGGCCTGAGGAAAGAAAGGCTATCCTCAATGCAACTGGCGGCTTCAAAGCGGTTGTGCCCTATCTCACACTGTTCGGTGTAATCCATCGCGTGGACGTGGTTTACATTTTCGAGCAAAGCAGCACACTCATCCGCCTCCCTCCCCTTCCGATCCATTTCGATTACGAACGGCTGGGGCTGGCGCGATCAGCGCTCCAATTGTTGAGGAAAGAGGGCGTTCTCCCACGGGAAAAGTTTTTCGAGCAGATCCGCGGATTGCCCTACGAAGAACGGCCGTGGTACGAATGTTTGCTGGAAGAGGAAGAACAGTCGGGCCTGGTGACCCTTTCCGGTTTCGGCTTTTTGGTGGTGGAAGCCTGGGAAAAAGACACCAAGCAACTCTACCTGTCGCCAGAAGCACGGGAGGTTTACAGCGCCACCCAGGGTGAGGCACGGAAGCGGCTCGACGGCTTCCTGTCGCGTCTCCAAGACCCACTCTACCGGGCGGCTCGAAAACATTCATTCAGCCGAACCGACTTACATGTCTATAAACTGCCCCACCAGGCTGAACGGGCGGCCGGGTTTGTCCGCGGTAACCGATTGTATATCGCCCTGCTCTATACGTCGCATGATCACTATGAGCGGGATTTCCCGAACCATTGTGTGGCAGAGTTTGAGGGCAAGTTGCGGGAATTCTCTCCCTGGACGCCGCCTGCTGAAGAATACATACCGCCCACGGAAATCCCTGACGAGTGGGAAGAATTAATGGCCCAAAATGCTGAGCTGCGCAAACGGGTCGCCGTCCTGGAAGAACTTGTTCACGAATACGAGCAGCAAGAACAGGCGAGCGTATCGAAAATTCAAAATCTGGAACATCAAATATCGGAATTAACAGGCCAAGTGGATCAGTGGCGTCAGCGGGCTGAGAGTTTGGAAACCACTAATCGCAACTTGCAGCAAGAAGTGGAAAATCTGCAACATGCGCTCGCTCAGGCCAAACGGCCCTGGTGGCGAAAGCTCTTAGGCCTGCCCGCTTGTTAGCCACAGGCACTAAGACTCGTAATAAATAAAAGAGCAGCGTTGATCACAGTCGTGCATGGATAAATCAGTTAGAGAAAGGATGTTTTATGCCGGGATTATGGATTCTCAATTTCAGTCACCCTTTGACGCCGGAACAGAAGAAGCAAATTCGTGCCCTGACGGGTCAGCGGATCAGCAAGGTCATTGATCTGAAATGTCAGTTCGATCCACAGCAGCCGTTTGTTGACCAGATGCGGGCGTTGCTTGATCAAATTGAACTCACATACGAGCAATGGCAAACTTTGCCCATTGTGGTTAACCCTCCGTCATTTGCTCCCATCGCCTGCCTGTTTCTGGCGGAACTGCATGGAAGGGTGGGGCATTTTCCGGCCATCATGCGTTTGCGCCCCACGAGCGACGTTCCGCCCCAGTTTGAAGTGGCGGAAATCATCAACCTGCAACAGGTGCGCGATCAGGCCAGGGAACGACGCATGAAGGAAGCAGCCAGTTGAGTGAAGACGGCTTGACATCATGGGGTCAATATGCCAGAATCATCGGCCAAGCGAAGGGAAACATCTGCGGGGTAACAGGAATGACTCATCCATCATCGG
>NZ_JACIYL010000137.1 GCF_014359955.1 Thermogutta sp.
ATTCACCGTATCCGTAAGAATATCGCGGCAGACATCGGGATTATCCTACCGAAGGTTCGGATTCGCGATAACTTCCAACTCGATCAGCATCAATACCGAATCAAAATCGCCGGCGCACCGGTTGCCACGGGGACTGTTTATCCGCAGTTGCTCCTGGCGATGGACTCCGGGATGACGACGGGAAAGGTTCAGGGGATTGAAACCCGTGATCCAGCTTTTGGTGCACCCGCGTTATGGATTGAGCCCTCGCTCAAGGAGAAGGCAGAGATGTACGGCTATACGGTGGTGGAACCGGCGGCCGTGATCGCCACGCATCTTACAGAAACCATTCGGCGGCATGCGGACGAAATCCTTACCCGCGATGCTACCAAGCATCTCATCGAAGAGTTGAAAAAGACTTCACCCGCCGTTGTGGAGGATCTTATTCCCAACGTGATGCGTTTGGCGGAGGTGCAGCAAATCCTGCAGAATCTGCTGCGCGAAGGTGTGTCGATTCGGCAGCTTGGATTGATTCTGGAGACACTGGGCGACTACGCACCGCGGACGAAGGATCCCATTTTGTTGACCGAATTCGTCCGTGCCCGATTGGCCCGTGCGATTTCCACACGCTATCGCGATGCCGAGGGGCGGATGATGGTGGTCACGCTCGATCCTGCCCTGGAGGATCGGATTCGTGCCGGATTCGATCACACGGACCGGGGCCTGTTTATCAGAATGTCACCCCAGAGCATCGAGGCCCTTTGCCGGGCCATCGGCAAGGAAATTTCCAAATTGACCACGCAGCACAGGCCACCCGTCCTGCTGGTCAGTCCGCAGATTCGGGCCGCCTTGAAGGAGATGACAGCCCCCTATTTACCCCAGCTTGTGGTGCTCAGCTATAACGAGATCACGCGGGACACCAAAATCGAGGCTGTGGGAATGGTAACGGAGAGCACGTGATGATGACCAATGAACTTTCCAGGTGGAAGAGAGGGGATCTGAGACGGGATTCGTGAGGGAAAAAGCCAATAGTGCTGCGAAACAGGCCACGCCGGAGAGCAAGAGTCGGTCACCAGGCCAGTGTTACGGGAAACAAAAACACCTGAAGGAAATACCGCCAAGCGATCTTTCCATTGTTTTGTTGGGAGCTTTCGGTTGGGGAATTGCATATGGACAACGTGGAAATCCGGACATTTCGGGCCAGCACAATGCATGAGGCGTTGGCGCTGGTGCGGCGGGAGATGGGGCCCGACGCGGCCATTTTGCGAACGCGCGAAGTCCGCGCGCGTCGCTGGTTTGGGCTGTTGCCCGGACGACCGGAAATTGAAGTGGTCGCCTCGTTTGGTGTGAATGTTCCGAGCCGTTTGCCTGCGGAGACGGGCACGTCTTCGCCATCCCGCCGCCCGCCCGCGGAAGGTGGTCTATCACTGGAACAGCCGGCGCCGGAAACCCGCGCGCTGATTCTCCGCGCAGCCCACGCGGGAATGGAGGTCCAGCAAAAGCTGGAAAACATGGAGCACATGCTGCGCAGCCTGTGTCGGCGGACCGGCTCTTCCGCACTATACGATTGGCCGGAGCCGTTGTTTCGGGTGTACGCCGATCTCATCGACGCGGATCTCAGCGAGGAGGATGCGCGAGAATTGCTGGAACGGGTCCGCGGAGAGTCCCTGCGGGACCGGATGGACGAGCCCATGCTCATCAAGGCACGGCTGGCAAGAATTCTGGAAAGCGAGCTCGCGGCCACTCAGCCGATTCGGCTGACGCCCGGGCGATGTCGGGTGTGTGCCCTGGTTGGACCTACCGGTGTCGGGAAAACTACCACCATCGCGAAACTTGCCGCCAACTTTCGACTGCGGGAAAACCGCCGGGTGGGACTCATCACCATGGACACCTATCGGATCGCTGCCGTCGAGCAACTCCGAACCTACGCGGACATTATCGATCTGCCCATGCGGGTGGTGTCAACGCCTCGCGAGATGCAGGAGGCCGTCCGGAGTTTCGAGACGCTTGATCTCGTCCTCATTGACACCGCCGGGCGAAGCCCCAAAGACGACATCAAGATCAGAGAGCTGCGGACGCTCCTCACGGAAGCTGCGGCAGATGAGATTCACCTGGTGTTGAGCAGTGTAGCCGGGACAAAGGCCCTCCTTCAGACACTGGAACGGTTCCGGACGGTACGGCCGACGGCGCTCATTCTCACCAAGCTCGACGAGTCGCCCTCTTTTGGTGGGTTGCTGCCGGTGTTGCGAGCGGCCGGGCTGCCCCTCAGCTATCTCACCAACGGGCAAAACGTTCCCGACGACATCGAGACGGCCCAGCCCGCCCGTGTAGCGCGGCTGATTCTGGGGATGGAAGGCCTCGTGAAGGAGTCCCACGCGTAATCCCTGGAGGACTTTTGGGAAGTGAACGGCCAATGGTGGCATCGAGCTTCCGCGTGGAAAGGAAACAGGACAATGTGATCGGCAGATGCTCTCGCGACAAAACCGCGCTTGAGTAGTGTAAGACCAGCACGGAGGTTGAATCCCAGCCCGCGGAAATGAGGCCTTTTCACTGTTGAAAGGAGCGGCAGCATCGCACCGCGAGTGAGAGATGGACGTTCGTTGGACACGACATAGTCTGACCATCCAGGACCAGGCGTTTCGACTGCGGCAACTGGTCGTGGAAAAACGCAGCGGCAAGTCCCCACGGCCGAGCGCTTTCCGCGTCGGCGTGCGGGGCGTGCAGTTGGGCGTGGGCGCGACGACGGTGGCCAAAGCCCTCCACACATGCCTGCGTCTGCAGGAACTTAGCGCCGAATATATTCGTGCCCACAGGGGTAAAAGCCCCATGGGCGACGTGAGGGAGTTGGACGACCTTTTTCCATTGGCAGAACGACCGATCCTGAATACCGAGGCAACCCAACTGGGGCACGGTCTGGTCGGCCAGGCCCCCGGAGTATTACCGGCTGACGATGCACTATTCACGCGGGGAGCTGCACTGTCCCGCGGGGCGACTCAACCAATCCTCGAGGAGAATGGCGGGACACGCCCTATTGTCTGGATGATCGCGGACTGCGAATCGGGCGAATGGGAAGCTCCCGATACCGACTGGGCTTGTTTTGAGGCGGTTGTGCTCGTCACCACCGCGGAGCCGCTGACTGTGATGGCGGCCTACAAGTGGCTCAAGCGATTTCGCGATCAGGGAGTTCCCCAGCGGAGTGTCGTGGTGGTCAATCGCAGTTCCGATGTGGCGGTTGGCACGGAAATGGGACATCGACTTCAGGTCGCCTGCGAGCGCTTCATGGCTGTCAGCCCGCCGATTGCTGTGCTTCCGGAGGTCCCCAGCCTGGAAGAATTGGACACCTGGTTGACGTCCATGGCTTGCGGAAAGAGAGACGGGGTGAGAATGGCAAGTGGTGGGGCCGACCACACAGACGTGTGGAATACGATCGAAACGTGGTGGAAGGGGATCGCGGGACTGATGGAATGCGTGTACCGGCTGGTCCTGGCCGGAAGTTCGTTTGCGGGGGACTTCACCCATCGGATAGGGCGGGATGAAGAGGAGATCGCGGCAAACTCTACCGAGGAAAACGTCTATGCGGGCTCCGTGGAAGATTTGGGTGAAGGAAAACAGCCTAAAGTCGGAGAAAACCGCTGAATATTGAAGGCGATTCTGGCCGATAAAGATGGAGCACTCGAAGAATGGCTGAATTGAACCACAAGGCCCCTGATTACCTATCTCGGCCAATAAAGCTACAAAACTTGGGCAAGATTCGGTTTTTCCACCAGAAAGTGGATCAGAACCGTGGGTCGGATTTGTGCCGGAATCCTGGGACCTCTAGCGATGGTCGGTGCCATCGTGCACGGTTTGATCCACGGTGCGGATGTCAATGAAATCCTTGTGCGTAGCTGGGTATGTCTTGTGGTTTTTTCCATTGTGGGAGGCATTCTGGGAGTAATTGCGGAGTCGGCCATCAGGGAGTCCATTCAACAGCGGTTGAAAGAAGAGTTGGCGAACCGAACTCAATCCTCTCCAGCCGCAGGGACGACATGAAGAATTTCTTTCTGGGGTTGAAATCGGCGGGAGGGAATCGGGGAACCTGAGGGAATCATCACGATATCGGTACAGGCATCACGATTCAGGCACGGGGGAGACGCAAGGATGAGTCGCCCGAGAGCCACAAAGGCAGCGGCATCATCGACCGCGGTTCGATCTCGGCAGAAAACAGTTACGCATCAGAAAACGGCTGATTCAAAGAGTTCATCTGGAGAGCGCACCATCAGGGAGGATTCTATGCCCACCACTGTCGCTCCGGAGGATGTGGAGCAGCTTTGGATCGAGTTCAAGAAAAACCCTCAAAATCAGGAATTGCGCAATCGTCTCATTGAAATCTACCTGCCCCTGGTGAAATACAACGCCGAGCGGATTTGGGCGAGATTGCCGGAAGGCGTCGAGCTGGACGATCTCATTTCGGCGGGCGTTTTCGGCTTGATGGACGCCATTGACGCCTTCGATCTTTCCCGGGGGGTCAAGTTTGAAACGTATTGTGTTCCGCGGATTCGTGGGGCGATGCTGGACGAACTTCGTACCATGGACTGGGTTCCTCGATTGGTGCGGTCGAAGGCCAGCAAGCTCAACGAGGCGTGCAAAACGCTGGAAGCCAAATTGGGGCGCCAGCCCAGTGATTCCGAACTGGCCGAGGAGCTGGGCATGACGATCGAAGAACTGGAAAAGATGAAGATGGAGGCCAGCGCCGTCAATCTCATCAGCCTCAACAAGAAGTGGTACGAAACAGACAGCTACAAAGACGTTCGCGAAATCGACATCCTCGAGGATAAAAAGGGCGAAGACCCCACCCGGCGGATTGAGAAAAGCGATCTCATGCGACTGATCACCAAGGGGCTCAGTCGAAACGAGCGACTCATCCTCATCCTCTACTACTATGAAGAGCTGACCATGAAAGAAATCGGCGCGACGCTCGATCTTTCGGAAAGCCGCGTCAGCCAGATGCACAGCGCCATTGTCCAGCGGCTCCAGCAGCAACTCACGCGTCGCCGCGCGGAACTGGGCACGTAACTCAGCAGCGATTTCTGCGGCCTGTTCTTCCTGCAATCTTGCGTAGGCCCTGCGATACGTCCCTTCGGGTGTCTCCTGAAAGGGACGCACTTTTTTGCGCTCCTGCACCTCTGCCAGAATAGCTGCCGTGCTGACCCGTCCCACGGTGTTTCCGCCGCGGGAAAGGGGGGTGAACCGCGGCAACGTCTTGAGAAACGTAAGATTTAGCCCGGAGGAACCAGCTTGTCAGGTCCGTTTTTCCTCGGAGGGACCCGCTTGTCGGGTCCGCCATTGAACGTTCAATTCTCCATTGCCTCTCACCGGGCACGACAAGCGTGCCCCTCCGAAGGACTCCTCGGAGGGACCTGCTTGGCACGTCCAAACCCCGCCGGTTAAACGGTAGGGGCAATTCATGAATGGCCCCTACGACGCATTCAGGCTTTGACTGCTCGCAGGTCCCAACGAAAAGTGGGGATGAGTCCGAGTTGCTGGCTGCTTGCATCGCTGCCGCCAACCGTTATAACACGTGGTGGACCTTTGGACGCGATCTGGTGAATCTGTGGAGCTGTTTCGTCCTACAGAACGCGAGGGTGAATTCCATGAAGCGACTGACGCTCTTGGTGGCAACGATTGCTTTGCTGGCGGTGGCCGGGCAGACTGCCATCGCCGTTGATCAAAAAGTACTTCCGCCGGACTATCGTCTGGACGATGCCCGCTTTGGAAAGCTGAAAACGCTCGACGATTACTTCCCTTTTCATCCGCCCCAGGATTTAAAAACCTGGGAAGTGCGCCGCGAACGTGTGCAGCGGCAGATTCTCGTGGCCGCCGGGCTCTGGCCCATGCCAGAGCGGCCACCCATCCATGCGGTTATCCACGGGCTTGTCGATCGCGGCGATTACACGGTCGAAAAAGTCTATTTCGAGAGTTATCCGGGCTTCTACGTGACCGGCAATCTGTACCGTCCTAAACATGGCAAGAAGCCCTATCCCGCGGTGCTCTGCCCTCACGGTCACTGGCCGAACGGCCGTTTTTATGATGCCGGCCCGGAGAAGGTTCTCTGGGACATCGTGAACGGAGCCGAGCGTTTCGAGCGGGGTGGGCGCTATCCGCTCCAGGCGCGATGCGTTCAACTTGCCCGGATGGGCTGCGTTGTCTTTCACTATGACATGGTAGGCTATGCCGACAGCGTACAACTCCCGCATCGGCCTGGTGTGCGGGCACACATGAACACCCCCACGCGCTGGGGCTATTTCAGCCCTCAGGCCGAGCTTCATCTTCAGAATATGCTTGGTCTGCAAACGTTCAATTCCATTCGGGCGCTGGATTTTGTGTGCAGCCTGCCCGACGTGGATACCAAACGGATCGGCGTGACCGGGGCGAGCGGTGGGGGAACCCAGACGTTTCTCCTGTGTGCGGTCGATCCGCGGCCCGCGGTGTCGTTCCCCGCGGTGATGGTCTCCACGGCGATGCAGGGGGGATGCACCTGCGAGAATGCATGCTATCTGCGGATTGACACCGGCAATGTGGAGTTCGCCGCCCTGTTTGCTCCCAAACCCCTGGGAATGACGGCCGCGGACGACTGGACGAAGGAGATCGCCACCAAGGGCCTCCCGGAACTCAAGCAGCTCTACAGCCTGTACGGTGTTCCCGACCTGGTGATGGCCAAGGCGTTGCTTCAGTTTCCCCACAATTACAACTATGTTTCCAGAGAGGTCATGTATCACTGGATGAACAAGCACCTCCACCTGGGTCTCAAAGAGCCTGTGGTGGAGGAAGACTTTGAGCCGCTTTCGCGGGAAGAGATGACGGTTTGGGACGACCAGCATCCACGCCCTGAAGGTGGTGAGGAATGGGAGCGGCGGTTCCTGGAAAATCTCACCGCAATCACGCAAAAACAGCTCGAATCGCTTATTCCCCAGGACCCGTCCATTTGGGCGGAATTTCGCCGCGTGATCGGCGGTGCCTACGACGTGATGATTGGGCGGCCGGTCCCCTCGGCGGAGGAAGTGAAGGTCGAGACCCTCCGCTCTGAAAAGCGGGAGGACGGCGAATGGCGGGCGATCGTGCTTAGACAAACGGCCCGTCACGAGAGTATCCCCGCGTGGCTCATTCTTCCTCAAGGCGAGATCAAGGCCGCTGTCATCTGGGTGGCGGAGAATGGAAAACAGGATCTGCTGGACAAAGAAGGCCAGCTTCATCCGGCCGCTGCGCGGTTGTTGCATCAAGGGGCGGCTTTGCTCCTGCCGGATCTCCTGGGACAGGGGGAAGCCACTCCCGATGGAAGGCCGATCGTCAAAGCCCGCCTTGTGCGAGAGGATTACGCAGGGTACACGTTCGGCTACAACCCACCGATGTTCGCCCAGCGAGTCCACGACATTTTGCTGGCTGTCCGCGCGGTGAAGATGCTACCTCCGTTGGCCGATCGCCCGCTGGTTGTGATCGGCCTGAAGGGGGCGGGCCACTGGGTGGCCGGTGCTCGCTGTCAGGCCGGGGGACTGGTTGACCTTGCCATCATCGATACCGGCGGTTTCCGGTTCGCATCAGTCAACGCGTTCGACGATCCCAATTTCTTCCCCGGCGCTGCGAAATACTTTGATCTTCCGGGCCTGCTCGCCCTCTCCGCACCGCATGCGTTGTGGTTGGCTGGGGAAAATGGTGAACAAGCACAACTTGTGGGCCAGGTTTATCGTGCGGC
>NZ_JACIYL010000138.1 GCF_014359955.1 Thermogutta sp.
CAGACCACTCATCATTTCCCTGGGCAGAAACGTAAAAGGTGACCTGGCCCGATGGTGCTGCCTCCCCCGCTGAAACTGCCCGTGGCGGAGAAAGCCAACCAGCAATCAGAGAACTCAAGATCGCACATCCGACAAGAAAACCTTTCCTTTCAGTAAGGGAGCGCAACATCCGGTCACCTCTGTTCTTTTCGCGGAGTCATGGACAGGAAAGCGTTACACACTGCTCCATCCGCGGCGCCCAGACCACGTGATAGAGAGATCAAGCGCACGGCGGTAATGTTCGGTGCTGGTCAGCTCTCCCTCAACGGGGAGAGCAAGGAAACCATCGCATGCCCGTGTAAATGGGGGGACATAATCAACGGGGCGTCATCAAACCGTGTTGGGATCGGGGTGCTGCCATGGGGCCCGGTAGGTGCGCGCCAGCCGTTGGTTGACAGCTTCGTCGCCGACCGCCTGGAGCTTTTCCGGATCCCAGGTGATGTCGCGCCCAAGTTCCAGGGAGACATTGGCGAGGATGCAGCAAGCGGAGGAAATGAAACCCTGTTCGATATCGGCCACCGGGCGGCTCCGGGAATCCACGGCGTCCAGGAAGTTTCGAATGTGCCTGCGGATCGCGGGCGCCACGTGACGTTCGAGGTCCTTTTCCGTCCGGTCCTCGGGGTATTGATCCAGTTCGTACTGCACGTCCTGATGCACGGGCTCCCCCTGCCCTTCCGGGATGAAGTCGTAGCGGAACACGCTCGCATGAAGAGTACCTTTGTCCCCGTAGAGGGTCGCACCCCATGGATAATCCGGATTCGGAGCCTTACCCCATGTCCGGTGTTGCCATACGACCGTTACGTCGCCAAAGTCGAAGACGGCCGTCTGCGTGTCCGGGACGTTGGCCATGCTGTCTTTATCCACGAGAATGCCACCCGCCGAAGAAATACGTTTCGGCCAGCCGAGATCGAGCATCCAGCGGACCATGTCCAGCATATGGATGCACATATCCCCGATGATTCCATTGCTGAATTCTTTGAAGGAACGCCATCCGCGGGGATGAATGACGGGATTATAGGGGCGGTAGGGTGCGGGACCACACCAGAAATCCCAATCCAGGTACTCCGGCGGAGGTTGGTCGGGAACGCGTCCCCGCCGTCTCATGTGGTAATAACAATAAATCTCCACATGACCGATCTTGCCGAGTTTGCCTTCTTTGATAAAACGATCCCGCGCTTCAATGAGGTGCGGGGTGCTGCGCCGCTGTGTGTTGACCTGCACCACGCGGTTGTATTTCCTCGCGGCGGCCACCATGGCGGCTCCTTCAATGACGTCCACGCTGATCGGTTTTTCCACATAGACGTCCGCCCCCGCTTTCATGGCCTCAATGGCGGCCAGCGCGTGCCAGTGATCGGGCGTGGACACCTGGACGATGTCGAATTCGTTTTCCGCCAACATCTTGCGGAAATCACGATATGTCTGCGGCTTTTTGCCGGATTTCTGTCGTTCCGCCACAATCTGCGCCGCTTCCTCCAGCATTCGGCCATCCACGTCCGCCAGGGCCACAACTTCGCACGGTTCTACCTGGAGGAAGCGGAGGAGGACGCTCTTGCCATACCAGCCGCATCCAATCAGGCCAATTCGGCGAGGTTTTGTTCGGGTCAAGCCCACGGCATAACCGGGCATTGTCGATAGTGTCAGACCTGCCGCTCCCATTTTCAGAAAATCGCGTCTGCGCATGACGTGCCTCCTCGTTGTCTGAAAAGTCCGGTTGATAAAATCTGGCTGATGTCGCGACATGAAAGCTGAGTTTACCTTATCCGAAAGATTTTGCACCGCGCTTGTCACTCAGGTGCAAAATGTCGAAATCGCTTCCGACGACCTGCTTCCCTCGCGAACCTCCGTGGTCGCGAACCGCACAATTGCCGTGAGCGATGCTTCTCACATCGCTCGCCCCGGCTTGCGGTAGGATACCGGTCGTGGCGGGTCTTGTCCAGTATCGGCCCTTTTTGGTCGTTTTGCTTTCCCACACACAGGGCCCGACGTCGGTCTCTACAGAGTTCCCCAGAAGCGCGGTATGATGGTGCCCGGGGCGACCAATCGCGGAAATTGCGAATTGTTAGCTGATCGAGAGGGTAATGCGTGTGAGAGGGCTCGGCCGTGCTCTTCGCAAAAGATAAGCTGTCCAGAACCTTTCCGGAAGATATCATTATTAATCTGAGATAGTTGGAAGAGAGCTCGCGCTCCTACGGTAATGGCATGTGAGGACTTCGGCCGCCAGCACATGGCATGCCCGGGCGACGTTGCTCCCGATGTGATGCCCTGAGCCCAAGCAAAACTCTGTGTTGTCACGGTTTTCGGAAACGAAGCACACGGTGCCATATGATTGAGGGTGATCACCGATGAACCGAGAAGTTGACCATATTCAGGCAGGCCCATCGTCGCGGGAGGTCCAGGAGGCCAGTACGCAGCAGGCGAGAGAAAAACAATTGGCGACTCAGGAATATCAGGTGGATTTGCCTCGCATCGAGCGGGCTGTGCGAGAGATCCTTTTGGCTGTAGGTGAAGACCCGGATCGGGAAGGTCTACGGGAGACGCCGGCTCGCGTTGCCCGCATGTATGCTGAACTGTTCCGGGGGTTGCGACTGGATCCGCGTCGGCATCTCAAGAAAGTTTTCACTGAGAAATACGACGAAATTGTCGTGGTCAAGGACATCAGTTTCGAGAGCGTCTGCGAGCATCATTTGATGCCTTTTATGGGCAAAGCGCATATTGCCTACCTGCCGGGAGGAAAAGTGGTCGGCCTGAGCAAACTGGCGCGGGTGGTGGAAGATGTTTCTCGGCGGCCGCAGGTCCAGGAGCGTATGACGGAACTCATTGCCGACCTGCTGATCGAGGAGCTTGACGCGAAAGGAGTGGCGGTTGTTGTGGAAGCCATTCACACCTGCATGACGGTGCGGGGAATTCGTAAGCCAGGAGCCGTCTGTGTGACGTCGGCCTTACGGGGGGCATTTCGCACCAATCCTTCCACCAGAGCGGAGGTGATGACGCTGATCTATAATGGCCGTCAGTGACGGTTCGCTTCTCGGGTGGTCATGGCATGGCGATCGATACCTGGGAGCAACAACGGGTCCGCGTTTATGAGGACCTTTCCGGTTTAGTGAAAGGACGGGTCCTGGCGGAGCCTGTGCTGCTTGAATTGTTTGCTCGGGATGCCAGTATCTTTCATATTCGCCCCCTCGTGGTGGTTCGGCCTCGATCCACAGCCGATGTGTCGGCGTGTCTCCAGTACTGTACCGAACACCGCATCCCGGTCCACGCGCGGGGCGCAGGCACAGGGATGGCGGGGGAGTGCCTGGGGCCCGGCGTCGTGCTTGACTTTTCTGCGTACATGCGGCGGCTGATCTCTGTTGAGGAGCGCGGCCAATTCGTTCGCGTCCAACCCGGCATTGTGTTTGAGCGCGTGCAGCGCCACCTCAAAAGCTTGGGCAGGAAAGTGGCGCCAGAGCCGTTCAATTCAGAGGTGACCACGCTAGGCGGCGCGATCGCCCGGGGATCCTGGACGAGCCGGTCCCTCAAATACGGTCTGCTGGGTGACTACGTACGTGAAATGACCGTGTGTCTTGCCGACGGCACCCGCGTCCATTTTGGCCAGGAATCTCTCGCAGAGCATGCGGCGTCGCCGACGTTGGCCCCCAAAAGTCGCCTCGTGCTCCAGGTCGCCCAGTTACTTCGTAACTACGAGGAGAACCGCACAAAACCAGGACGACCGAAACTCCGCTCCGGGTACCGATTAGACGGCGTTCTTGGAGACGGCAAACTCAACATGCCGAAGCTGCTGGCCGGATCGGAGGGGACTCTGGCGGTGATCGTGGAGGCAACACTGGAGACCCTCCCCGCGCTGCCCGGCAGGGCGGTGGGACTTTTGCTTTTTGACAAACTGGAGCCCGCGTTCGATGCTGCGCTTGAAATATTGAGCTTTCGCCCGGTGGCGTGCGATCTGATGGACCGCCGTCACCTGGGCCTTGCTCGCGAGGCAGAGTCCTGGTTTGAACACCTGATTCCGGAGAGTGCCGAAGCGGCGGTCCTCATCGAAATTGAGGGGCGGGATGTCGAGGAGGCCCGTCAGGAACTTCAAGGCTTGATTGAAAACCTGCGGACGCGAAAGCGATTGGAGTTTTCCACGCGGATAACAACGGACGAGTCAGAAATCAATTTTCTGTGGAAGCTGGCAAGAATTCCCCAACCGATTCCCCATCTTGAATCACGGAAATCGTGGCCGTTGCCGGTAGCAGACGACGTGACCGTTCCACCCGAGCAGCTCGGCGCCTGCGTCTTCGCCCTGCAACACCTCCTCAACAAGCTGGAAGTCTCTGCCGCCGTGTATTGTCAGGTCAGTCAGGGACAGATTTATCTCCAACCGTTTCTTCGGGAGTCGGAACTGGGTGATCCTCAGCGCATACGCCAGGTCTGCGAGGCTGTCTACGACCATGTCCTCAACTGTGGTGGGGGGCTGGGTCTGGGCCGGGGATGCGGGCTGAGTCGCAGTGCCTATCTGGCTCGACAATGGGGACCGGAATACGCGCTCCTTGTGGAGCTCAAAAAAATATTCGATCCCCTGGGGCTTTTGAATCCCGGAAAAATTGTCGCCGATTCCAGCACCAGGGAGTGGTGGCGCTGTGTGAGCCATCACGTGGGGGCCGATTGGACTGCTCCCACTGTTGCGGTGACGAATTCTGCGGGCCTGGGAGACTCGCTCGACTATGTAACTACGCGTGACTCTGGGGCGACTGTGGAAAGGAATTCGGCGTGTTGGCCCCCCACCGACACAGCTTCCCAGAACCAGCAGTCTGGAGCCACAAACGGACGGACGGCATTAGATCGCGGGGATTTGGTGGAAGGTGAGGAGACGGATCCTTCTCTCGAAGGCAACAGGGCGGATGAGCGTTTGCCGGATATCCTCGTTTCCCAACTGGATTGGCACCCCCAGGCGGTTGCATCCGTAGTGTCTCAATGTACTGCGTGCGGTTATTGCCGGACCCAGGAATCCGGACTGCGGATGTGCCCGCTCTTTCGCGCCCAGCCCTTTGAAGAGGCATCCCCTCGAGCCAAGGTGACTCTGGTCCGGGCCATTTTAACGGGAGACTTGCCGCTCGAGACCGTCACCGAAGACACCTTTCGCGCGATTGCCGACCTGTGTGTACACTGCCACATGTGCCGTGTGGAGTGTCCCGCCCAGGTGGATGTGCCGCACCTCATGCTGGAAGCCAAAACGGCGAATACTGCTGCCCATGGTCTTCCTTTCTCGGACTGGCTACTCAATCGGGTGGAGACATTAGCGACATGGGGGGCCCGCGTGGCACCCTTTGTCAATTGGGCCTTGCAAAATAGGCAATGTCGGTGGCTCCTGGAAAAGGTTGCCGGTATTGACCACGCACGCAAATTGCCCCGTCTGCAAAAAACGAGCTTTCTCCGGATTGCCGCGAGACGTCGGCTTCACCGACCGGTGCGCGATCCCGGAGCCAAAGTGGCCTACTTTGTCGATGTGTTCGCAACCTGGTTCGATCATCGCCTGGCTGAGGCTTTGATTGCGGTGTTTGAGCACAACGGAATCAGGGTTTACGTGCCTCTCGACCAGAGAACTGCCGGCACAGCGGCGCTCACATCAGGAGATGCCGATTACGCCAGGCGTGTGGCACGTCGCAACCTGGCTGTATTGGCAGAAGCTGTTCGTCAGGGGTACGACGTGGTGACTGCGGAGCCGGCGGCGGCCCTCAGCCTCACTCAGGAATATCCCCAGGTTCTCGATGACGAGGACGCGAAGCTCGTCGCCGCGCACACGTTTGACGCCTGCGATTATTTGTACCGACTCTATGAAGCAGGGAAGTTGCGGTTAGACTTCCGGGAACTGCCGCTGAGATTGATGTATCACTGGCCCTGTCGCCTTCGGGCGCTCGGTGTTGGACAGCCTGGACGTCAACTTCTCGAACTGGTCCCTGGACTTCACATAGCGAAGGGACCGGACGGATGTTCAGGGATGGCCGGGACGTACGGTCTCAAACACGTCCACTATCGCACCAGCCTCCGGGTCGGATGGCCGCTTGTCAACGCAATGCGGGATCCCCAAGTGGATGCTGGAGTCACAGAATGCAGCACCTGCCGGATCCAGATGGAGCAAGCCACGGCCAAGCCCACACTTCACCCGCTGAAGATTTTGGCGGTGGCCTATGGCCTCTGGCCGGGCGGAGTGGATGCGTTGCTCCGACCGAGCCAGGAGCGCACATTGGCGGAAAATTAGACCGCAAAATTTTCGCACGTTTTTTGGGGACCTGAAAGGATGAAAAGGACCAGCACGCAAGCCAGACGGACTTCCAAACTCCGGACTCCCTCCGAACCGTGGTACGCGGCCGGATTGCGCTTTGAATGCACGGGGTGTGGTTATTGTTGTTCGGGGCAGCCAGGTTATGTGTACGTGACGGAGGAAGAAATTCGGGCACTGGCCGATCGGTTGAAGATGGAAGTGGAGGAATTCGAGGCCCAGTTCGTTCGCGAGCTACCCGGCGGAGAGAAAAGTCTTGTGGAGCGGCCGAACGGGGACTGTGTTTTCCTGGACCTCTATAGCCGACAATGTCTGGTGTACGAAGTGCGTCCACGGCAGTGCCGATCTTTTCCGTTCTGGCCTTCTCAATTGCGGAGCGAACGGGATTGGGAGAAAGTGTGCCGAACCTGTCCCGGTTGTGGACGGGGACGGCTCCACACGCGAGAGGAGATCGAGCGATTAGCCGGGCTCATCGACATTTGAAACCGACATTCTCCCGATGCGTGTTGCGGTAAGCCAGGCAATTGTGGTGCCTTGCGGCACCTGCGTGGACCTCTGAGCGCCAGCCGGAGCCGTTCGTGTTCTGGTGGCCAGACTCTCGGGGAAGTGCCTTGGCGGATCTGGTCCTCCTTTTCTGAGGGTTATTGACGCGATTGACGTATCCAGGTTGGCGGGGCGGAACACCGGTCGCGCGGAATTTTCAATCTGGTTAGAGTTTTCCGAAGTTTGCGCCGATATTGGTTGTGAGCAGAGAAGCAGCAAGCACGCTCCGTGCAGCTTCGGACTTTGCGCCAGGCGAGTTGGTGCCTCGGAGCCGAGAGAGCCTTCCGCAGGGCGGCTGCGAGATCGTCAAAGCGTGTTCAAGGAACGGCTTCGGATTGGTTCCGCGAGAATCGGGGACTTGACACTAGTTTCGCTCTGGCCTAATGTTACAACTGGCTGGTAGCAACACGGAACAGTGTCGAATCGATTCGGCCGGAGCTGATCGGAGGAGCCAATTGTGACCAAGCGAGATATCGTGCGGCAGATTGCGGAGGAACTCGGACTCCCCCAGTCGCAGACGCGAGAGGTTGTTCAGCGGACGTTCGACGCCATCATCGATATCCTGACCACTGAACACAAAATTGAGCTCAGGAATTTCGGGGTTTTCAAAATAAAGCTGCGGAAATCGCGGCGGGCGATGAACCCCAAGAAAAAAACGGAGATCAGGGTCCCAGAGAAATTTGTGGTCCGTTTTAAACCCGGCAAGGAGTTGCGGAAGCGACTCGAGGCGATGTCGAAAAAGCTCAAATCCGGGGGCAAGGATAGTGCTCCGAAGAGCCCGGCCTGACCTCACGGTGTCGCTCTGGTGCACACCTCAGCATCAGCCCGGACTTGAGCAGTAGGATAGCCAGGATCGGCAGCATC
>NZ_JACIYL010000139.1 GCF_014359955.1 Thermogutta sp.
CCTACGTGGGAGCTCAAAATCTGGACAAGGCGTTTCAGATTCGGGATGATCTGGAAAAACTGGTGGCGGGCAGCAATGACGCCGAGGCAACCCGACGCTTGACACTCGTCTACGTGGGGCTGGGGCGGCAACTGGAGGAGCAGTTGACCCGGCTTCGCAATGAAGGAAAAAGCGAAGAAGTGGATAAAGTGCTGAAAGGTTTCACGGCGTTTCTCGAGGCCATTCAGGAGCGATCCGAAAGTGTCGATTTTCGAGCCCTCAACTGGGTTGCCGAGACATTTCTGGGGCTTGCCAAAGGTTTGGATCCGGGAGGGCCTGCCGTCCCGGAACAGGCCAAGGAATACTACACCAAAGCTATGCGGACCTACCTGGAATTGATTGATAAATGTCAGAAAGATCCGCAGTTTGGGCCCCCAGAAGCCACGATTGCCCTCAAAGTGAGGCTGGCCAGCGCACTCCGAGGTCTGCGTTTATTCGATAAGGCCCTGGCCGTTATCATCAACGTGATTGACAAGGAGGGAAAGGAGAACCGGTTGGACGCCCAGATTGAGGCTGCCCAAATCTATCAGGAATGGGCCGAACAGCCGGGCAAGGAAGAGTATTACGAATACGCCATCCGGGGTGGATATGAGAAAAACGGGCGATATCTCATCTGGGGATGGGGCGGAATCGCACGCCGTGTCGCGATCAATTACACAAAGTATCAGGATATCTTCCATCAGGCCCGATATAATCTTGCTCTGTGCCGATTCAAACTGGCGCAGAAGCAGACGGGAGCCAAGCGTCAGGAACTCCTCAAACAGGCCATGCTCGACATTCAGCGTACTTATTTGCTGTATCCCGAGATGGGCGGCAAAGAATGGTATACCCGATACGATAAGCTGGCCCGGACGATCCAGCAAATGTTGGGACAACAAAACCCTCAGGGGTTGCGAGCATTTGAAAGTTCCGTTCAGGCGAGGTCCACTGCGTCCTGAGAAACTTTTCCCGAACACAATGCGGAAGCCAGCAATAAACTGACACAAGCATGACTGCGAGTATTGAGGAGTGTTCCGCCATGCGTGATGCGTTGAAAAAGACGGGTGTTACCTTCGTCACTGTCGCAATATGTCTCTTCGCGGTCGCCAGCGCGTGGGGGGATGTCATACGGGTGGGGAGTGAGACGATCCGAGGAAGAATCACCAGTATGACGCGAACGGAGGTTGTCGTTAACATGGGGACAACCCCGCGCACGATCAGTGTCAATCAAATCCAAACGATCGAATGGGACGGAGAACCGGCGCTTCTCAAGTCGGTGCGAGCGGCGTTCGAAGTTTCCCGCTACGAGGATGTGATGAGCATCCTCGACAAAATTAAGGTCGATGATTCAACACGGCCGGAAGTCCGCCAGGACATCGAGTTTTATCGCGCAGCCGCCGCGGCGCATCTCGCGCTGGCAGGTTCCGGGTCGATCGACGATGCAGGTAAGCTGGTGGCGAACTTCATCATCAACTATCCGAACAATTACCATTACTGGGAGGCGACCCGGCTGGTCGCTGAGTTGCTCCGCGCAAAGGGGAGTGTCGATAAGGCGATCGAATACTATCAGTTGATTGCTCAGGCACCGTGGCCGGAATACAAGGCTCAGGCGGGCGCCGCCATCGGCTGGGCCTATCTAGAGGCCAAGAAGATGAGTGAGGCCGAGAAAGCCTTTGATCAGGTCATATCCCTGCAAGTTTCGGGAGATGACACACCGAAGCTTCTGGCCATTATCGGCAAGGCGCGATGTCTGATCGCTCAGGGACAAACGGATCAGGCCATATCCATGATCCAGGACATTCTCAAGCGGCCCGATCTCGTAGAGAATGCGGAGGTTATGGGCCGGGCTTACACCGCCCTCGGTCTGGCGTACCGACAGGCGGGGCAGATTAAGCAGGCCATCATGGCGTTCCTTCATGTGGATTTGATTTACTTCCGCGACGCACCCTCTCACATCGAGGCACTTCAAAATCTGGTGCAGTTGTGGCCGCAAGTCCAGCATCCTGAACGGGCGGCTGAAGCAGCGCGGGTCCTGAAGGAACAATACGGGCGGGAAGTGGCGGTGACGAACTGACCCGCGGTTGCCCGTGGTGGATAGGGGCCTTCCCGTGATTCTGAAATCCGAGGGCCGTGTTTACTCTCCTAATCGAGGTTGTGTAAACTAGAGCAATAATCGCGATGCTGTGAGAGGCACGTGGAAGAAAGATGTGTGCTCTCACCTGTGTCGTGGTTGTTTTCCTCGAAGAGTTTTCGGAACAGAGGTGTTGAGAGGCGTTTGCTTGAGCATGTCGGGTCCGTTAGGCCAGTGACGGAGGTTTTCATGCGACAGGGTTTTTTCTCGACGTGGACCGGGGCGGTTGTGGCGACACTTGCCGGTCTGACGCTGTTTTTGGGGGTGGTGCCGTACTTCCCCAGGTTTGTGGAACGGATCGCCGCGGCCGAGGAAGCGGCACCGGCAGATGATCAGTTGCCCGAGGCCGCTCCGGAAGACCAGGGTGCGGCCGCCCCGGACACGGAGGCAAGACCCCAGGAAAAATCCGTGCTGCGATGGTTTTTCGAGTCCCTCGGCTGGACGTACACGCTAGCTTTTTTGACGATTTCCTTTTCGTTCGTGGCCCTTTTGGTCATGAACCTGGTGTCGTGCCGTCGGGAGGCGGTGATGCCGTCCGCACTGATTGACGGCTTCGAAACGCTTTTCAATGAGAAAAAGTTTCAGGAGGCCTATGAACTGGCCAAGAACGATGATTCATTCCTCGGGCAGGTGCTCTCGGCCGGACTCGCCAAGCTCTCGGCAGGGTATTCCCAAGCTATCGAAGCGATGCAGGAAGTCGGTGAAGAGCAGGCCATGCGAATGGAGCACCGATTAAGCTACATCGGTCTGATTGGCACGATCAGCCCGATGGTGGGGCTGCTGGGAACCGTGGATGGTATGGTGCGATCGTTCAGCGTCATCGCCAATAGCACGACGACACCAAAGCCATCCGAACTGGCTCGGGGTATTTCCACCGCGTTGATCAGCACGCTGGTGGGCTTGATCATCGCCATTCCCGCTATCATCGTGTACGGTTTCTTGCGGAACCGTATCGCCCGTCTGGTGCTCGAAGTAGGGATTGTGAGCGAAGGTTTGATGTCCCGATTCTCGACCGCCGTACCTCGCAAGTGATGAGGGATTTTTGACGCGGAAGAGCGGTTGCCAGCCTGATCCGGCCGAGGTAGAGGGCGGGCTTTAAGCGGAGTGGTTGCTCATGCGATACAAAAGAGGTCGCCAAATCCCGGACGCTGAAGGCGACATGACGCCGATGATTGATATGACTTTTCAGCTGATCGCCTTCTTTATGATTTTGATAAACTTTTCGGAAGGCGATCAGAATCAGTTGATTCGGCTTCCCGCCAGCGAACTGGCCAAACCACCTGATACCGCCCCTGCCTGGCCCATCACCCTTCAGATGACTGCCCGCGGAACCGTCTTTTACGGGGTGGACGAGTTCACGCTGGAGAACCTCCGGCCTGTTCTGGAAGTGGAAAAGGAGCTGATTTGCCGCTGAGGCGGTGATTTCCGGAACACCACCATCATCATTCGGGCGGATCGATATGCCAAGACCGGGCGTGTTCAGGAGTTAATCCGGCTGTGTCAAAGCGTGGGATTTGAAAAATTCACCCTCCGGGCAAGGCAGGAGAGTCCATAGCATGAAATTCCGTGGATCCGGCAAACATACCGGGGGAAAGATCGAACTAATGATGACGCCGATGATCGACGTCGTCTTTCAGCTTCTCACATTCTTCATCATGACGTTCAAGATCACCGCCCCCGAAGGAGACTTCTTCATCAAGATGCCGCAGGCGGCACCCAGCGCCGGGGTGCCCTCGGACGTGCAGTTGCCACCGATCAAGGTTCGGATGACCGCGGGGGCTGGAGGCGAACTCGCCGGGTTGTTTCTGGCAGAACGACGACTCTCCAGTTTTGCCGAGTTGCGTGATCAAATCCGCGCGCTTGTCGGCGACGCTTCCGGACCTGGGGGAGCGAGCGATGCCGAGGTGGAGCTGGATTGCGATTATGACCTCCGTTATGAGTATGTGATCCGAGCCATCACCGCGGTATCGGGTTACGTCGGTCCGGACGGTCAAATCGTCCGAATGGTTGAGAAAATCAAGTTTGCTCCGCCTCACAAGGAAGGCTCGTGACGCGCGAGGGGCGTTCCCTCGGTAATGCCTTATCCCCTTGACGGTCATCCAGAGCGTCTCTCCCTCTGCGACTGCCTTGCCGCGACTGTCAGCCTGTGTTCGCCCCAGCTTTCAAGTTCTCGCCCAGCCGCTTGTTTGCCGATGGCTGAACTCCCGCTGTCCCAGATTCTTTCCGGAATAACGCCTGCCCCCCGGCTGGGCACGGGTGGATCACCCCCGCGGATGGAAGCGTTTGTGAATGGCCTTCAGGCGAGTGTAATCGACGTGGGTGTAGATCTGTGTGGTGGCGATCGAAGCATGGCCGAGCATTTCCTGAACGACACGAAGGTCAGCGCCCCCGGCCAGCAGGTGTGTGGCAAAACTGTGTCGGAGCGTGTGCGGGCTGATGTCCGGCGGCAGACCCGCCCGGAGGGCGTAAAACTTCAGCAGTTCCCAGATACGCTCCCGGCGCAGTCGTTTTCCTCGGTATGACACGAAGGCCCAGGGAGGGGGAGACAGGCAATTTTTAACAAGCAGGGGACGCTCCCGCGCCACGTACTCCTCAAAGGCATCGATGGCTCGTTGTCCCAGTGGCACCACCCGCTGCTTATTGCCTTTCCCACGACAGAGACAGTATCTATCGGCCAGATGAACATCCTCCAGCTTGAGCTGGGCGACCTCGCTCACTCGACAGCCCGTCGCATAGAGGAATTCCAGGATGGCCCGATTGCGCAGGAAACACCTGTCGTAGGGCCGGGGACTGGCCAGCAGGGCCTCGACCTGTTGAGGAGAAAGCACGCTGGGCACTCTCTCCCACACTTGAGGGCTATTGAGCAGCTCGGCATGGTTGTGTTTGAGAATCCCCTCGAGTTGCAAATAGCGGAGGAAAAGCCGCAGCGAAACGAGATGCCGGGCAAGGGAGGTTGGGGCCAGACCCCGCTCATGCAGCCAGCCCACATAGTCCGACAGGTCCTGAATGCCCAGCGAGGCGATACTCCGGCCACCCAGCCATTCAGTGAACCGGCGAATATCCCTGGCGTAGGCCTTCACGGTGTTGTCTGCGAGGTGGCATTCGGCCGACAGATAGTGAGCGAAGGCGTCCTGCCAAGCTATGGTGAGACGCTGAGAGTCGGGACGCTGGGGAGTCAGCTTTCTCCGTGCGGGGCTCATTGGTGAAAAGCGGCGATCGCGCGCGAACGGCAAACGAACAATTTAGAAAGAAAGTCCCCTGTCACGGATTTCGGCAAATTGAGGGGTTGAATCTCGCCAGTGCCACACGACTCGGTAGGACTGACAGATCCGCTATTTTCTGCCCAATTCGCGGAGTTCGCAGTTGCGTGCTCACTGCGGCTCACACATAGCATCCTTCATCCATGCCGAGATACATCTTCAGCTCTTCGAAACGTCTGGCGTAGTACTCGGTGGACGAGTGAACGTGTTCCGCTTCTGTGATGAATCGGATCTGTTCGTCATTGGGAATTCCATGTCCTTTGAGGATCCGTTCAAACGAGCGGAGATCCGATCCGTAGCAGATGAGGAGTTTGTGCTCGTCGAACTGGACTTCCAGGGGAATATCCGGATTGAGCACGGCGACGCCGGTACAACCATCGTTGAGCAGAAGGTCTTCGAATTCCCAGAGAACGCTCTTCAACACCGGCATGTCGATATCTTCGCGGTAAAGGTCGTGATGACCCGGTCGATCCCGATTGTGACTTGTCTCAAGGACGACGTCCACCTCGTCTCCCAGTGGGTCGAGAAGCTCCATGAACGTGTCGAAAAGCCGTTCCTTCGATACGGAGGCCATGAGGACTGGAATGACGGTTTTGCCGTTGTCGCTGCGGTAGATATCGTGACGATATCCTTCCCGGGGAACGACCTGGAGATCATAGGAGGGGCGAATTGCGTCGGTCAGGGTGAAGTTACCGTATTTAGCAATGCGGAGATGGGCTTCCAGCTCCTCCTCGCTCAGATGTTCGAAGCTGCTGCGGAGTTGTGCCTGAGAACCTTCGCGTAACACGTTTCTGATGAATTTTTTAAGAAAGCCCATCGCTGCGTTGCACCCTCGTATTTCCGGAAAATCTTGCACAATCTGCTGTTGCTGAAGTCGTAGGTCTCCAAACAACTCCAGGAATACCGGCACCGCTCCTTGTTGTTTGTTGTGGGATTCCTGTTCCCCCGCTTTTAACCTAGTACATTTTTTGGCGGAACCTGGTACTATTCCCTCCAAATCCCAACATCTTTTTTGTTGCGATCCCCTATATAATCCGCCCTGCGTTTCGGTCCGCGAATCATCGCGGTGAAAAGCCTGACGGAATCCCAACCACTGAGCTGTGGCGTTCACCGCTATCGCCACCTGCCTTGGAGTGATTCCGCGACGAGTTCTCTAGTGGAACTCTAGCATTAAAATTGATAGCGTGCGGCCATGAGATGGCATTCCCCGTCCCATTTCGCAGGCATGTCGTACCCGCCGTGCCGTAGAGGGAAAGTCGGGAACGTGAAGAGCCCACATCGAATGGCTAAAGAAGACTGAACGAGCCAATTGTGCGCAATCCGGGGGATGACAGCCTTCTGGCTTTCCGCGTCGAAGCCTTCAAGCAGACAGACGCTCCCGGAGCCCGGGGAGCTTTTTCGTGGGAATTTTTTCATGTGGCATCGTCCTGTAGGATCCTCAACGAGCACGGCGCCGGCTGACATCGAAAAGTGGTCCCGTTTTCTCATGGAGAAGCCCGGGCTTTGGGGTTTGTTCATGATCGTTTGCCTGTTGGTGGACATAATCTCTGTCGGCTGTGGGCGCCAGGGCAGTCCATCGGTAGCGACATCCCCAGCCGAACAGACCCCGGCAAACTGGAAATCTTCTCATCAGGCCCGGGAGTATTGGTATCTTCAATCGCTTTTTGGTGAAACCGTTGGCTACGAAAGAATGTCCGTGCGATTCATAGACGGTCCGTCGCCGGGCTGTCGTGAGGTAGAAGGAGAAGTTGTACTCCGCGTAAAGAGGATGGGAACCCCGGTTTCCGTGGTGACGCGGTACCGATCCGTGGAAACGTGTGAGGGTCATCCCCGTGAGTTCACGGTCACGGTGGAACAGGGCAAAGCACTCGCGGAATACCGCGGTCGAGTTGACGGCAAACGGCTTATGCTGGAAACGATCGTAGCGGGAAGAACCGCTCAACAAACCTTCGATCTTCCCGCGGATTGCCGGGGCTTCCTGGGACTCCAGGATTGCCTCTGGGAAAAACCCATGCAGCCGGGGGAAGTGCGCGAATTCTCCTGCCTCATGCTTGGAGTGAATGGGGTGTGTCGGGCAAAAGCCCATGCTCGCGATTACGAAGTCATCCAGCTTTCAGGACGTGAATCCCGACTTCTCCGCATAGAAATTCTCTACACGTTACCGGGCAACCAAAGGTTAGAGCAAACCGCCTGGTCCGATTCGTCGGGCATAATTGTCAAACAGAGAATGGACTCGCCTCCAGTTGAAGCCGTGCTCGTGTCGAAGGAACGTGCT
>NZ_JACIYL010000014.1 GCF_014359955.1 Thermogutta sp.
ATGGGGTGGGAACCGGGAAACGCATCTTTGGTAGAGGTCGAGGGCGACGTCGTCGTTGCCGTGACGGTCATTTTCCCACGCTAACCCAAAAAGTGCGCCCACGTGGCTGGGATCGATTTGAATTGCCTTCTCATAAAGGGCCGCGACTTCCTCCGCAGGCGCGCCCAAGGCTGCCAGTGTAGCGCCGCGCTGATAGTAGTATTCGGCGCTCTCCGTGGCCGAGCCAGAGAGCCCATCAAGGATCTCCAGCGCGCTTTTGAGGTCACCTTTCCCGCGAAGGGCCTCGACTTCCCCGAGAGCACATTCGTCCGGGTTGTAACCGGCGATTCTTGCCGCCCGAAAACTCTCCAGCGCCTCGTCGTATCTTTCCGTGGCCAAATAACACTTTCCAAGGTAAAAATGAGCGAGCGCGCCACTGTCGCCTCGTTTGAGAACGGAAATGGCACTTTCAAAACGCCCCAGCAGATAAAGGCAGCAGCCTAGCCGCACATTGCTCGCGGGGGTCTCTTCTCGAAGCTCCAGTTCAGCGACGGCGTCGCGGAGCACCCTGTACTGGGAGGGATCCTCCGCCATGGCACTGGCCAGCGCCTGCACTTCCCGCGGGCCAAATAGAGAGTTGCTGAGGACGATTTGCTTGACGTCAGTCTCCAACGCCGCTTGCGACATCTGTTTTGTCCTTGTCGTGGGTTTTCTGATGCAGCTTCTCGCCCGAAAAATCGGGCAAGTTTTTACTTGAACAAGCGGGAACGGGAATAAACGAAGCTCTGGACCACGGTGTAAAGACCGTGCCCCGTCTCGTGGTGAGCAGAAAAACAGCCAACGGGGGGACTCGAACCCCCAACACCCGCATTACGAATGCGGTGCTCTGCCGATTGAGCTACGCTGGCAGTTGGAAACCATGTGCAAAACACACACCCGCCCCGCATGAGGGGACGCTCTCTTGCTAATAAACATACCAAAAAGAGCCGCTTTGGCAAGGCCGACCGGCGGACGTTAGTATGTGCGAGGGGTATTGTCTCCGCCGGATTGGGCCAATCCCCTGTTTTTCTCACGAAGGGCGACGCCAACTTTCTGCGGCCGAGAACGGCCAATTCACGGTGGATTGCCGGAGATCGAGCTGAGACATCAAGAAACCAATGGTCCTGCGGCGGGTTCAGACAAGGAAAGACGGCATTACAGGTCACTTCTGCGTCTGCGCGTCCTGCGGATCCACGCAATCCTCTCGGCTCCCGAGCCCCCATCGTGTGAGCACCCGGGAAACGCCAGAGCGTCAATGTATCGTAGGGGCCATTCAAGACCTACCTACCTTTTTAACGGTAAACAGGAGCCAAGCCGGCAAATGGGGCCCAAGCGGCAAAATCGATTGTCCATCGTGGCAATGGAGACGTCCCGTTCCTCCCGGCTGGATTGCCCTTTTGCTTAAGGCCTTGTGGAGGTTCCCGCCCCTGTTTCAACTTAACGTGGGGGTCACACAACTCTCCGACGGCTTTGCTCCTACGCCAAGTTTTCCGCTATTATGGAGGGACGGGGAGATCGGGCGAAATCTGGCCAAGTTCCGGCCTAAGACAGAATCAGTCTTTCACACGCCCGTCTTGTTTCGGATTGGAGGGGACCCATCTATGACGCGGGAAGCCATTTTTGAGGCCAGCACCCGGTATTTTTTGTCGCCCATTTTACCCTATTTACTGGACGACAGTGTGACGGAGATCATGGTCAACGGGCCGTACGAAGTGTACATCGAGCGCGGGGGTAAACTGCAAAAAACAGATGCCCAATTCCCCAGTGAGGATGCCCTCATTTCTGCGATCAATAACGTGGCCCAGTGGGTCGGTCGAGAGATCAACGAGGAGCATCCGGTCCTGGATGCCCGTCTCCCGGATGGCTCGCGTGTCCACGCGATCCTTCCGCCAACTTCCCGCATTGGACCCTGCGTGACGATTCGCAAGTTTACTCGGGAGGCGATGACTTTAGAGGATTTGGTTCGACTCAACTCGCTGTCCGAGATCGCCAGGGAATTTTTGGAAATATGTGTCAAGTTGCGGAAGAATATCCTCATCTCCGGGGGGACCGGAACTGGGAAGACAGTTCTGCTGGGAGCGTTATCACGGGCCATTTCCCCAGACGAGAGAATCGTGGTCATTGAAGATACCTCGGAACTGCGTCTCGTCCAGCCGCACACGATATATCTGGAAGCCAGGCACGGCGGCCGTGAGGGCCGTGGCGGTTTGACGATCCGACATCTGTTCAGCAATTCCCTTCGGATGCGCCCGGATCGGGTGATCGTGGGAGAGGTTCGCGGTGGCGAGGCGCTGGATATGATCCAGGCCATGTTGAGTGGCCATTCTGGCAGTCTCTCCACCATTCACGCGAGTTCTCCGCGGGATGCTCTCATTCGACTGGAGACGCTCTCACTTATGTCCGATGTAGAAATTCCTGTGTACGTGGCGCGGGCACAGGTGGCATCGGCCATTCACATCGTCATTCAGATTGCCCGATTTACCGAAGATGGATCCAGGAAGATCACGCAAGTGAGTGAGGTGGCCGATTTGGACAACGATGGCCGATATGTACTCCGTGATCTTTTTGTGTCCCGGCTTGTGGGCCGTTCTCCGCAGGGCAAACTGATAGCGGACCTGGCGTTCACCGGGGTGAAGCCCACCTTTGCGGATGCACCGAAGAATGCGGGTATGGAGCACTTGGTGGAGCACTCTGCACCCCTCTGGGATCTGGAATAGTGAGCATTCGCTTAGCACGTCGAGCTGGGATACGATACGGGAAAGTTGCGATTTGTGGCCGCTGACGATTTCCCTTGTTTTGCGGGCCGTTCCTGCAGGACCGACCGGTTGGAATCCCGGAAATAAATGAGACGGAGTCATCGAAAGGCCAGGAACGGGGCTAATGGAATCGGCCCGGGAGGCTCCGCAGTCCACGGGAGGCATGAAGTCATCCTGTGACTGTTTCCGAAATTGCTGGCTCCGGTGGCCTCACACGATGGAAGCCCGGTGCTGGAGCCGGACGGTGCCTCGGGCAACTCCCGAAATGTTCGGAAAGTTGGACCACAGGAATCAGGGATAGCCTCTGATGAAATTGCGATTGGGAGTTATAGGATTGGGAGAAGGCTGGGAACGCCGCTATTTACCCGCTCTCCGTGTCCTCAGCGATCGCTTTAACCTGGTGGCTGTGTTCGAGTCGGTATCTCAGCGGGCACGGATGGCGGCGCGGGAATCGAGTCTCGCCGTCCACGACAGTTTTTGGGCACTCTGCCGGCGATCGGATGTGGATGCCGTTCTTGTCCTCAACCCGCGATGGTTGGGGCCTTTGCCGGTGTTGGCGGCTTGTGAGTTCGGTAAGGCCGTGTATTTGGGAGCTTCTGTTCCCTTGACACTCGAAGAGGTTGCCGAACTGCGAGAAGCCGTGTTTCAATCGGGAGTGGCCTTCATGGTGGAGTTCTACCGCCGATACGCTCCCGCCACGATTCGACTCAAAGAATTAATCGCGACGCGGTTGGGGCCACCACGCCTTCTGTTTTGCCATCGGCGTCTTTCTCATTACCTCAAAGGGAATGGCACATCAGGGCCTCAACCGGCCGATCCCATTCGACTCGATCTCGTTGAGCTAGTGGACTGGTGTCGTTTCGTGGTGGGCGAACAGGCGACCAGTGTGATGGGGGTTTTTCATCATTGTCCAGACAAAGGGGACCTCGACTACCTGATGCTCAATCTTGATTTCAGCCCACCGGGGCAGCTGGGGAGGGGACCAACCGCACAGATAAGCTGTGGTCGCTACATCCCCGCGCACTGGCATGAAGCGGTGAGCTATCGTCCGTTAGCCGAGCTTCAGGTGGTCTGCGAACGCGGTGTGGCCTTCGTCGATCTCCCTACGACCCTCGTTTGGTTCGATGAGGCAGGACGTCATCAGGAACTTCTCGATCATGAACGGCCTATAGAAGAGCGTTTGCTTCTTCAGTTTTATCGGGCAGCGACCAGCCTGGTCCAGCGCGCCAGCGACATCGATGATTTGCGTTTCGTTTTGAGCACCATTCGCAAGGCTGAAGAAAGCGCCGCGGCGGGGCGTCGGATCTCGCTGGACATTTGAGCCGTTTCGATCTGGTCTTGCACTTGCCTTTCTGATCGCGCTCAAGTCGGCAGCCGATCGTCAGAACCTGAGACGGCAGGAAGAAAACGGGGATACCGCGCCCGGATGAAAGTTTCTATGCGGCAGGGCAAAGGTCCCCATGGGACTTCTGGAAAACGTGAAATGAGAGCAGCGTTCAGTTATAGTGGAAGGTGCTTGGAGAAACGCAAGCAACGACAGTTCTGGCGCCTGCGCATTATGGCTGACAGACGGCATCAGGGGGCCACAAAAACCCAGCGCAGGAAGTTTGGGCAAGGCATTGAACGGGGGAGGCTCAGATGGTTCTGGGAGGTCGGCCGCACGAATGAACTGGCTTTCTGCTGCTTATCGCCTTTTCAGTGTGATGGACGCCCTCTACCTGGCGGGAAATTTTCTGTACCGCCGGAGTCTCCGCTATACGCTGGCCACGGCGCTGGTCTCCCTGTTAGGGTATCTCGGTAATTACATACCGGGCGTTCGTACGTATGACGCTCAGGTAGCCATTTTCATGCCACTGTGCGTGGGGGGAGGCATGCTTACCGGAGGGCTGCTCCTCATGCTGCTCCCCAGCCTTTTCAAATCGCGGCTCCTCAATGTGGCCCAGGCGGCTGATCTGGACCTGATGGAAAACTACCGGAAATGGAACCAGGACCAACACCTGGAGGCACTATGGGATCGCGTTTATCGATTTGAATGGGATCTAGGGACGGCACTGGTTCGCCTTCGCGCTCATCCTGAGGAATGTCCTCCCGAATTGTGCAGCGACGAAGGTTTGCCAGACGACCCAATGGAGCGGGGGAGAATCAAGTTTTTGCGTTGGGGGCGGTTTACGCTCGCACGGCCACAACCGGAACCTCGACAGCGCTATTATCTGGGCGTTGATCTCCGCTTTCTGGAAGACTGGTACAACGGCGGCTATTTTGATCCCAACGACGTCAAGCTTTATGAGCAGCAGTCGGCTGCGCCACCCCTCGAAAGGGTTCGCGATCTGGTGGGTTATCACCTCTGGGATGTGCTCGCCGACCTGCCGATGAAAATCTCTTCCAAAATATGGTTTCGCTTGATTACTCGAGCGGTCGCCATGCGGGTAGGAGAGGCAGTGATTTGCCTCAACCGCACCTACCACACCGATTATTTCAATGCCCAGGCTCTTCTCTGGCCGGAGGAGGTGGACGAGTTGTGGGTTGCGGAAATGGGGTGCAACGCCCGGGAAACACTCCTGCGCGAGCGGGCCAGGTTGCTCGGTCGTGTGTTCGGATCGCTCGAAGAAGGACGACGCATGCTCGACCACTTCCTGATACCCCTGTTCTGGGCGGCTACCGATCTTCGGGCACGGTTTGATCCAGAATATGTTGATGGCAGCCTGGGATATGACGTCTGGAGCGATCTCAAATGGGCGGGGTTCGGCAATTTTCGACCGATGCGTTTCGTGCGGCTGATGCAACGGGCAGCGCGCGACAAGAGGCAACTTCTGGATTGCCTTGAATCCGGCGGATTCTCGAATCTCGAGCCCCATCCACTGACAGAAGAAGGCCGAGAGGCGCTTCGGTCTATTCGCATCGCGCTTCATGTCAACTGGCAGGGGTTGCGGAGTAAACTCACCCGCTGGCACAGGGCGAGAAAACGCCGTGCTCGTTATCATGAGGAACTCCTTGCTTTGTTCAAACAGGCAGTTTCCTGTCGTTCCCAGTTCACCACATACCTGGTGGCCCTGCGAACACACCACGAACTTTGCCGACTCCATCGCATGACGTATCAACAACTATTGGAGGACCTTTTTGAGACGTGCTCTGAAGTTGCCTCATGGGGTAAAGCCCCTATCGAATCGGCACTCGATGGAACGGACCGATACTGCACCGAAGTTACTGGAGAAGATGTGCTCCTGTGATCAGCGGATCGCAAAATGAGGCTTGCAACGCTGGCGGAGGGTTTGTCGATCGGTCCTGTCACTCACGACACCGTTCCAAAGAAGTCAGGGAGAGAAACACACCGGAGCGACCGATACTCCTTGAACAGCGGGGTGTTATCATGATAGACAGAGAGTTGTCGGTGCGGTCGGTCCCTTTCCCGGGAAACGGAGTGGGCTGCGATGGAAGTCAAAGGAAGTTCGGAAGCGATCCGATGTCCCCATTGTGGCAAGCTCTCAAGGCTCCCGACTGGGACTTCAGTGACTCGGGTTCGCTGTCCCCACTGTCATGCAGTTTGGCAGCTTGCCCCACAAGGGAAACCTAGCGGTGCTTTCCATTTCGGATCGCAAGCAGGTGGAATTCTCAATCAAGGCGTTGCTACGGGGTCGTCGGGCGTCGACCGCGCAGATCTTCGGCAAGAACCTCTCCCGCCTGCAAGCAGGGGATCTGCCGTTGAGGAGAGGAATGCCAAAGCCCCGTCGCATGTCTGGTGGTTTATTCTCGGAGGCCTCTTCGTCCTATCGCTGGTCGTCATTATTGCGTTGGTTTTGGTGGTGATCTTTCTGGCGTGGCAGCGTCCTGTCCTCATTCCCCAGCCGGCGACTCCACTTCTGGAGCAAGCCGTCGCACCACCGCAACCGCCTCCTCAACCTCAGGTGGATCAGGAGCTGGCTCGAAGGGGAGAGGCCACAGCCGCCTACCTTCAAGGATTGCGCGATGCGACGATGAAAGCCCTTGGTGGGGCCGACCCAACCGCGATGCTCGTCGGGGGTGCCGGAATTCACAATCCCACCGAGAAGTTGGCAACCTGGGAACAGGAGGTAGCCGCTCTGAACACACAGGACGTGGACCCGCTCGCAATTGAATTCAAAGAAGAATTTGCCCAGAAATTCCGCAATTTAATGCATGCGTTGGAGGCCGGCCGGAAGCTCGCTTTCGAGATTGCCAGTGCCCCGTCTGAGAAAATGCTCGACCAGGCGGCCGGTCAGCTTTCGCCGCTCGCACTCGTGGCACCCCTTGAGGATTTTGTCAATTTCGTGAATACACGGGGGCTGCAGGTCAAAGCGGAACTGGAAAAACGCTACCACCGTGAGATGCCCGTTTTGGCACTCTCTACCTTAGGAGGAGGCTCGCAGGTACCCTGACAAACCGCTTCTCGTTGGGTCGTGTTAAGGATGGGTTCCTGGGCCCGTTTCCAAAGCCCGGGCAAACGCCGTGTCGGGTGGCATCTCTGTTTTTGCCTTGGGGAGCGCCTCGCCAACGATAACCACCGGTTGAGGATCTCGGGTGGGGGTACGACCGAGCGCGATGACTCTCCGAGGTTCCCAGGAGAAGGACAATCGAGGACACACAATCACACGACCGTTCCAGGAAAACTGAAGCACGGGTTGCCCGCTTTTCGGTACGACGCGGGCTTGTGATGCGTACATTGTTCCCGTGAGACAAAACACGGGATCGGGCAGGCCCTCCACTGGCGTTTCTCGGGGGAGCTGTCGAACGAAATACGGGTAATGGAAGCGAAAAGCCGCTGGGACAGGCCCCAGGCTGCTCAACTTTTCTGGCGCCCGTAGCTCGCCGGCGAGACTCTGGATCTGTTCGCGGGGCGACCAGAGAAGTTGTCGCTGAACAGGCAGAATTCCTACCCGATGCCCCACACCGAGAAAAAGCCCAATGGCGAGGGCCGAAGAAGCGAGGTTGGATGACGTCGGGTTTCTCACAGTCAATTGAATGGCCACAATCGTCAGAACGGCGAGGACACAAATGACAGCGGTCGATAGAAGTGGAAGTTGGAGTTTTCTCAATGCGTCTGCTGAAATGGGAAGGAATTTGGCAAAACAGAAGAATATTGCGCCGGCACCCCCAAGGACTGCCAGGGCTTGAAGCAATCTGAGAAAGACGACGAAACCTCGCGGTTGTGCGGGAGAAAAGTTGCTGGATTCATCCGAAGTCTCGGAAACATATTGCCACGGTAACGAGAAAAGAAGAGCCGCGGGCAGGTAAAGCGGCAAAAAATATCGGTTTTTGGCTTCGGGGATGACCCAGAGGCTAACAAATCCGACTGTTAAACAAACCATCAGATAGGTGATCAGAGATCGATACTTGGTCGCCCAGCGGCGAAAGGGTCTATCCGCCCACGCCGCCAACAGTAAGGACCAGGGGAGCATGGCCCCCATCGTTTCGACAGGGAAAGATACAAAATGAGCGAAAAATCCCCGTGTGGCGAGACGCTCCTCTACCTGGCCGAACCATATTTCCCGGGTGGCTTGTAAGCCCGCACTCAGGCAGTACGGAATGCTCCATAGGGCAATGGGCAGTACCATGGCTCCCATGGACGCGAGATATTGCTTGCCGGCGATGCGATTTCCCTGTCGGGAAATGAGAAGGAAACCCGCGGTCGACACCACGAAATAGACAGGAGCCTGGAGCCCTTTTGTGAGTGCTGCCAGGCCCGCTAAAAAACCGGCTATGACCCAATGCCATCCGCCCTCTGACTTGTTCTGGCCGGAGATCCACATCAAAAGGGCACCGCCAAGAAGGGCGGCGAAAAGTGAGTCTGTTTCTCCAAGTTGGCCAATTGTCAACGATTGACCAGTGGTCAAGTAGGCAATCCCGGCGACCGTGCCGGCCACCGGCCCGATCTGCCTCTTGGCGACGGTCCAGCAGATCCCGGCAGCAAGCACAAGCGCCAGCGCGCTAGGCAAACGGACCGCCCAAACGTCGAACGTGCCTTGCCACACCCCAATGGCGCCAATGAGCCAGTTTTGAAGGGGTGGACGCGTACAGTAGAGCTGGCCCTGTTCGCGGGGAACCAACCAGTCACCTGCCCAGTACATTTCCCGGGCTACCTGACCTCGTCGCGGTTCTTCCCCGATCATGGGAAGGGTGCTGATCCCCAAAAACGAGACTAGAATTACAGTCAAAGCCAGTGCCCAGGGCAAAACCGGAGGCAGTCGTCCTCCTTGAGATTTTGGGGCGAAGGGCAGGACTCTCGACCTGGGCTCGCCCGTCTCTTCATTCGCAGGAAAGGTGCCCTGCTCCTCCACCAGAAGATGCTGAAATAGGTTGGTCTGACCTCCCACGCGCACGGTCCTCCACACGCCGCGACCCATGCACGGAGTCTTTCAATCCCGCTAAAATAAGAAGCTTAGGGCAAGGACTCGAAATAGACTCCGTATGATATCCTAGGGCCCAAAAACCGATCAACGCTGATTAGTTTTTTTCGGGCTTTGAGACGAAAATCCCCGCCATTGGAACAACCCAATCGGAAGAGGGCCCCCATCTGAGGTTGTCGGGGCGGGCGGGGAAGTACGTGATTTTTGCCTTTGGCCCGTGCCGGAAAGAGGATAGAATGTTACTTAAACAACCGGTGGGCGGGTGCAACCTTCGGTGAAACGACACTGGTGCGATCATAAGCCGGCAGCGGCACTTCTGCAAAAATGCGTAAAGTGATCTTGTTCGGACAAGGCAGGGCGACTCGCCATGGACGGTGAGTGTCCTATTCGTGCTGCCAGTTCGGGGGATTCAGATTCATAACTTGGGTGTTTTGTTCGAGGAAACGATATGCTGGACCAGGGCCAGAATCGGATGTGGGCACGGTATTTCGCTTTTTTGGCCGTGTCCATGCTGATCATCGTCATAAATCTTTATCTTGGGAGCCTCTGGGCACCGCACCCCCCAGAAGGACTGCCTCCGGTAGTGTCTCAGGAGAAGGAGCAGAAAAAAGAAGCGGGTTCTGGTGAGATCGGGGGCAAAAAAAACGGTGAAAACGTTGAGACGTCAATTGCCACGTCCGAGAAGCCGACCGCCCCTTCCGTCCAAAAAGAATCTCCTGAGACTGGAAAGACCGTTCTGCCTGAGCCGCCCGTTCGTTACGTCACGCTGGGCTCGCTGGATCCGGAAAGCCCGTATCGGATGCTGGTAACCCTCTCGACTCGTGGGGCAACGATTTCCCGGCTTGAACTGAACAGCCCCAGGTACTGCGATACGGAAGCCCGCGGGGGGTATCTCGGAGAATTGTTTTTCGAGCCACCGCTGGACAAAGGATCGCTCCGCGTGGACGTTGTTGGCCCCGGTACTCCGGCCGCTCTGGCGGGGATCCGCCCCGGTGATGTGCTCGTAAGCATCGATGATAAGCCGGTTGAGGGAATTGCCGGGTTCCGGGAGATAATGGACAAGACACACCCGGGCCAAACGGTGTCCCTGGCTGTCCGGAGGGGAGATCAACTGCTCACCCTCAAGGCACAATTGCGGAGGACGCCGATGGCGATCATTCGTCGAGAGGAAGGGGGCCCCTACTCGTTCGAAATGACGCTGGCCGCATTGGGCAAGGAACGCCTCGCCGACGTCCGCTCTCGATTTGAAGAACGGATGCAGGAAACGACGGATCCACTGCAGAAGGAGGTTCTGTACCTTCAGTGGCTTCATTCCGAATTACCGGACATTCACCTGAAAAGCGAGAACTGGTACCTGCTCCCTGAAGATGCCGATCCGGCCAAACCTGAAACGTGGACGACCGCGTCGAATGAAGACACTGTTGCCCCACGGGAGAGTGTCCGCTTTGCTCAATGGCTGCCGGACAAGAATTTGGTCATTGTCAAGCGTTACGAACTGGCGCGGGTGCCACCGGGAAAGCAGGACGATCACGACGATCCCTCGTATCATTTCACATTTCAGATCACGGTTATCAACGTGGGGAAGAACCCGACCAGCATCGCTTATGAACTGGATGGGCCCAACGGTCTGCCTACAGAGGGAGCCTGGTATGCACGGAAAATGAGCAATAGCTGGAGTGCGGTAGGCCTTCGCGATGTGGCCATCCGCCTTGGTAAAAACGGGATTAAACTAGTCGCCTGTTCGGCGATCGCACGGGATCGCTGGGGTGCTCCCTGGAAAGATACGGAAAACCAGTTGATCACAGCTCTTGGGGTTGACGCCCAGTATTTTTCCGTGATTCTTCTGCCCCAGCGGGAACATCCAGGTGACATTTGGTTTGGTGACGCCCGGCCGATTCGTATTGGAGCTGTGGAACCGAACTACGAATATCTCACCAACGTATCCTGCCGTCTGCAGTCTGTTCCAGCAGAGCTCAAACCGGGCGAACGACTTTCCCATACATTCACCGTCTTTGCGGGGCCGAAGCGGTCTGATCTTCTGGCGCATTATCAGCTTGACAGTCTGATCCAGTACGGCTGGTTCTGGTTTGTTGCCGACCCGATGACCAGGCTCCTGCATATTTTTCACGACTATATAGTGTTCAACTATGGTCTGGCGATTATCCTGCTCACGGTCGTCGTTCGTCTTTTGATGTTTCCCATTAGCCGCAAGCAGGCTCTCAATGCCCAGAAGATGCAGGAACTGCAGCCGGAAATTAAAAAGATTCAGGAAAAGTATAAAGACCTGCAGGAACGTAACCGCGCAACGCAGGAGTTATTCCGACAGCACAATTATAACCCGTTTTCGGGATGTTTAGTTTTATTTATTCAGTTGCCCATTTTTATCGGTTTATACAAGGCCCTCGCAATTGATGTGCAATTGCGTCAGGCACCGTTGATTTCAGAGAGCATTCGCTGGTGTTCCAACCTGGCGGCACCCGACATGCTGTTCGACTGGAGCTTTCTCTGGCCGGAGTGGTTCAACCGCGGGCACGGGATGTTTGCGCTGGGCCCGTATTTCAATCTTTTGCCTGTTCTCACGATAGTCATTTTCTTGTGGCAGCAGAAGCGGATGATGCCGCCGCCTGCGGACGAGCAAGCAGCAGTCCAGCAGAAAGTCATGAATTTCATGATGATCTTTATGGGAATTCTATTCTATAAAGTTCCCAGTGGTCTGTGTCTGTATTTTATCGCCTCGAGTTTATGGGGTATGGCGGAACGTGAGATTTTGCTGAAGACGGTCAGGAAAACGGACGAAACTAGGAAGCCAAAACGCGACTGGAAGAAAACCTGGCAGAAAATACAGGATTCCATTCCCGATTGGCTGAAGGAACTCGTTAAAGCCGCGGATAAGCGTTACGCGGAAAAGATGCCTCGTGAAAAGCGTCGCCCGGCAAAACGCACGCGGGTCTGATCCCTCACAAACTCCATGTGGCAGCAAGCCCACGACACCATCGTTGCAGTCGCGACCGCCTTTGGACGTGGCGCCCGACAGATCATTCGAATCTCGGGTCCCGAGGCCTGGCAGGCAGCAAGACGTGTCATCTGCGGGGAGTGCCTCCCGGTGGAGCAGCCCCTCGAGCCGATGGTGTTCGCGACCTGGTTGGACTGGGAAGGATTGCCCGCTCGTTTGCCTTGCGATGTCTTTTCCTGGCCTTCCGGCCGAAGTTATACCGGCCAACCGGTGGTCGAACTTCACACGGTGTGTTGCGGTCCGCTGGCTCACGAGATCATAGCCAGACTCAGGCTCCGGCCTGCCCGACCTGGGGAATTTACCCTGCGGGCGTTTCTGAGCGGGCGAGTCGATTTAACTCAAGCGGAAGCAGTGTTGGGGGTCGTTGAAGCCCGTGAGGCCCGCGAACTTCAGACGGCGCTTCACCAACTTGCAGGAGGGATCGGTGGGCCTTTGCGGGCGCTGCGGGAAGAGCTTCTCGATCTGGTGGCGGATGTGGAGGCGGGCCTCGATTTTGCTGAGGAGGACTTGCCGTTTTTATCCTGGGAAGAGTTGGAGACCCGGGTCACCGCCGCCCGGACGGCGCTCGAGGAAATCAATCGCTGGTTTGAAAAGCGACGGGGAAATACCGAACTTCCCCGCGTGGTTCTGGTCGGGCCACCAAACGCCGGGAAAAGCACGCTTTTTAACGCACTTCTTTCAACAGAGCGAGCCATTGTCTCACCAGTACCCGGGACGACTCGCGATTACCTCACGGCCGTCTGTTCTCACCGTGGTGTCAGCTTTGAGCTGGTCGATACCGCCGGCCTGGAGAGTTGGTCGGCCGAGGTGGCGCCTTCTGGGCTCGACAGCACGAAAGCCCTGAATGCATTAACCGATGATCGCAATTCCGCCATCGCAGGGAAGATACAGGTCGCCACCCAACAGGCAGCGCAGATGGCCGATTTACGGCTCCTTTGCTGGGACGCTACCAAGTATTCCCCCCAGACCGTCCCCGTTGACTCGGATACTCACAACTCGCAGACGCTTCTTGTGCTGACAAAGGCTGATCTGCTGCCAACGGGGCGATCATCCTCATGGCCGGAAGGCGCGTTGCTGGTGAGTGCCCGTTGTAACAGCGGTCTTGAGATTCTCAAAGATACAATCGTAAACCGCCTTTTGGCGCAACAGGAAACAAGCGCGGGAGTCGTCGCAGTCACTGCGATGCGATGCCGAGACGCTTTACGGAGGGCAGCCGATGCTCTTCATCAGGCACAGGAGCTCATCCACGGGCGGGAATCTGAGGATTTGATCGCGACCGCGCTCCGCTCGGCACTTTCTTCGATCGGTGAGATCACGGGCGAAGTTTATTCGGAAGAAATCCTCTCCAGGATTTTCTCGCGGTTCTGCATCGGAAAGTAAAGCGTGTCTTCTCCCGGCAGGGCCGGTTCTCGTGAGAGTTCCCCGCGAGTAAAATCGTCCCGAGCGTGTGGAGCCGGCAAGGAGACTCTGAATGAAAGACCGCGTTATCGTGTTGGGTTCCGTGAACACGGATCTTGTGGTCAAGGTCCGCCGCTTGCCCCAGCCAGGCGAGACCGTTATCGGTGGCACCTTTTACCAGAACCAGGGTGGAAAAGGGGCCAATCAGGCGGTGGCTGCGGCTCGGTCGGGCGAAAAACCGGTCACGCTCATCGCAGCAGTAGGAAACGACGTTTTTGGGCGGGAAAGCCTGGCAGCGTTACAGAAAGATAAGATCGATCTAACGCATGTCAACATAAAAGACGGTATCTCCTCGGGCGTGGCGCTCATCATGGTGGATGAGTGTGGAGAAAATGCGATCGCGGTGGCATCGGGTGCGAACGCCGCGCTTTCACCGGCAGACGTTACGGCCGTGCCCGATTCCGTTTTCGAACAGGCGTCTGTCCTGCTGACCTGCTTCGAAATCCCTGTGGAAACTGTTCAAGTTGGACTGCGGCGTGCCCGGCAATTCGGTGTGACGACCATCCTCAACCCGGCGCCTGTTCCCGAACACGTTCCCGCCGTTTTGCTTTCCGATGTGGATATCATCACACCGAACGAGCATGAGATAGCGAGGCTCTTGGATCTGCCGAAGATAGAAGACGAAACGGATGCACGGACGGCGGCTCAGCGATTGCTGGATCGAGGCGTTGGAAACGTCGTTCTCACTCTTGGAGCTCGCGGCTGCTTTTTCGCGGGGGCTGGAGATGCGAGATACTTTCCCGGTTTCCCAACAAAAGCCGTCGATACGACTGGAGCCGGAGACGCGTTTAACGGGGCGCTGGCGACAGCCATTTCTGAGGGACGTGACTGGGTGGACAGCCTCCGATGGGCATCAGCGGCCGCTGCCATTTCGGTGACGCGCGCAGGGGCACAGCCATCCATGCCGTTTCGGCACGAAATTGAAGATTTTCTGAGGCTTCAGGGATGATCTCGATCGTGGTTCCGTCTTTTGGGAAAGCTTGAAGCCCTGCCAGCCGTGCCGTAATATAAGCGGCAACGATTGGCGGTCCGAGTCGTCCATCCGCAGGTAGCAATGGTGTTTCCCTGCCTTTTTGTCCATCTGCGTTTTGGTGGTGGAGGTGAAAACAAAGATGAGTGCGCTGCGATTTGGACTGGTCGGCGGGGGTTTTTACGCGCGGTTTCAACTGCGAGCACTGGAACAGGTTCGGGGAGTGGAGGTGGCGGGCCTTGTGTCGCGCCGGCCACCGGAAGCAATTGCCCAGTATGTCCGTGAAAAAAGATTGGGGGAGGGGCGAATCTTTTCCAGTGTCCGAGAAATGGCCCATCATGTCGATGTTGTAGCCATTTATGCCCCCAATTTTGCTCGAGTTGCCATCGTTGAAGAAATAGCCCAGGCGCTGGAGAATGGGGCGAAACTCCGGGCGGTGATCTGCGATAAACCGCTTGCTCGGAATCTCCGGGAAGCCAATCAAATGATTGCGCGCTTGGAACCGTTCGGTGTGCCACTCATTTATTATGAAAATCAACTCCACATGAAGGCCGTCAAAGCGGCCAGGACACAGCTCGAACCGGTAATGAAAACAATGGGACCGCTTGCACTGGTGCGGGCCTCGGAGGAGCACGCAGGCCCGCACTCCGCATGGTTTTGGGATCCCACGCAGCAGGGCGGCGGTGTGATGACGGACATGGGCTGCCACAGCGTGGCGGTCGCGTGGTACCTTCTGACCCCGCCCGGAAAGCCGCTGGGATATTTGCAGCCGGTGTCTGTACAGGCGGATCTTGCGCTTTTGAAATGGGGCCGACCCGAATGGCGGGAGCAGCTCAAGGCGCGCTTCGGGGTCGATTATACAAAAACTCCCGCGGATGACTTTGCAACCGGGCTGATTACCTTCCGTAATCCTGAAACCAACGTTCTCAGCAAAGCACAGTTCACGGTCTCGTGGATGTACGACAAGCAGGGCCTGCGTGTGATGATCGACGGCCTGGGACCTGGATATGCGTTCGAGTTCAACACGCTTCGCTCTCCCCTCGAAGTGTTCGTGGGGGACGTCGCAGCGGTAGCTGTTGCCGACGCCGAAGCGGCTCTGGAAAAGCAACAGGCCACGCGAGGGCTGCTCACCGTCCAGCCTAATGAAGCAGACCTCTATGGATACGTGGATGAAAATATCGACGCCGTCGATGCGATCCTCACCGGGCGGCCAGCGCTGATGGATTGGCATTTCGGCCGTGAGGTGGTTAAACTGACGATGGCGGCCTACCTGTCGTCGGAAAGAAAAGCGGCTGTGGATCTGACCGATCCGGCGACCGTGGAATTTCTCGAGAATTACATTCCGTTGATTCAACAGGGGAGAGGCTGCGAGGTACTCTACCTTCCCTGAAACCGCGTAAAACCAACGACCGCAGTTATCTGATGTAAAACCCGAGTAAATTAT